>JAITBW010000110.1 GCA_031283385.1 Nitrososphaerota archaeon | reverse complement strand
AAGAGCATTTTTCATATTCGCCCAATCCTTTTCAATAGGATTAAAATCAGGAGAATACGCAGGCAAAAACTCAATTCTCAGTCCATGTCGGCGAGCCAAATTCTTCAATCTTACTTTCCGATGAAAAGACGCCCTATCCAAAATAACAGTTGAACCCCTCACAATAGACTTCACAAGAGACTTCTTAAACCAATTCTCAAAAAACTCACTATCCGTATTTTGCTTATAACAAAGCGTAGCATAATGAACTACTTCACCATTCTTGTTTCTAGTGCGCGCGGAAATGACATTTGTGCGCTCAAACTTTTTACCACGTTTCGTATCCTCAATTTTTGTGCCCCGCAAAGCCCTGCCATGTTCCCTAACAAGGCATTTATTAATACCGCATTCATCAACGTAAGTACGTTTGTCTATGGGGTTTTTCTCTAACTTTTCGAGGTATGTTGCTTTGTCTTCTTTGGATTTCTCTGAGTAGGTGAATGTCTTTTTTTATAGGTGATTTTTAGTTTTTTTAGTCGCTTGTGAATGGCTACTTCAGAGACGTTAAATTTTGTGGCGAGTTCGCGAAGATAAGCATCGGGCTTTTCCTCTAGGGCTTGTTTTAGTTTTTCAGGGTCAATTTTTCTTTGTCGTTTGTTTGCATTTCTAAATTGTAGGGAGCCTGTTTTTTCTTGGAACTCAACCCATTGGTAGTAGGTGCGTGGTGTAATTTTGAACACTTTTTTTAATTGTGCAAAAGTGTTGCCGTTTTGTTTGAACTCTATTGCCGCTTTGCGATAATCTATACCATACGCCATATACACATACATTACATCGCAATAAATTAATATTTCTTAAGTTAAAGCACTATAGCATCTTGAATACTTGCCTGAATACTACTAACAGACAAACCCGAAATGTCAACAGACGAGACGCCTGCAGAAAACGGAGTTACCTCAGACGTTTTTTTAGCATGATTATAATAAACAATTGCAGGTATAAGAGTTAGCACCAGACTAACCACAATTAAAAGCGTAATTACTTTCTTTAAATTTAAGTTCATAGTAAACTTTGCACCTTTCCTCTGTAAATAAACATATTATCAACCAACAACTTATACAAAACTTGACATAATAGCTTTACGGAACAAAAACACGATATACCACTCTACAATCAAAAAACAACATGTTATGCACAAAACAATCATAATAAAACTGCATGCAGACACACACCAAAAAAAATAATATACCCCTAAAAAAGCAGCTCAAAACAGTCTAAAGTATAATCCGATTAGGATAGGTGTAAACATTTACATGCTTTTCACGCACAAAACCAGCTAACGTTATGTTAGCTTTCTGAGCCGACGAAACACCCGAATTTAAAACAGCAGCTACAGAGGCTACTATTGGCAATCCTGCTTTAGCTGCCTTGTAAATCATATCACCTGGAACACGCCCTGTGATTATCAGAAAACACTGTGTCAAATCTGTTTTTGAAAGCAAACCTTCACCTATTACTTTATCAACAGTATTATGCCTACCAACATCCTCTGAAAAAGCAACCATAGCACCATTTGCTTTAAAAATACCACTATCATGCAACCCACCAGTTTTCTTAAAACCTTCTGCCTTCTTATCCAGTTGACAAATAGCATCAAACAGGACTTGGGCACTTATAGTTAAATTTGAGGTTACAGCAACCAGTTTGTCATCATGTTGATAAGCTGAAGTGCTGTTTTTTATAAGAGGCACAATTCTTGCACCACCACGCCGATTTTCTATACGATTAACTAACTTTATATTTGGCTTAAACTGTACATGACAAACGTTCTCTTTTTCATCTGACACAATATTTTCAATTTCATCTATGTTTTGCAGGATTTCTTCGGCAAACAAAAACCCAGTTGCAAGCTCTTTAAATTGAGAAGGAGAACACCATACAACAAAAGTGTAAACACCATTTAAAACTATTCTAAGAGGCACCTCCTCAGCTACAACATCACACGTTTCAGTTACAGTACCCTTTAAAAGATCAAGTCGAGTCATGTCTACTTGCCGCATAAACCTCTACCTTCAAAGGTTATTGAATAAACAAACCAAATAAGCTATTCGGCTAACCAACATTTAAAAACATGAATATGGATAACGTGCAAAGAAAAAAAATAGTTTCTATGTTAGAGGTATTTTTCATAATTACTAAGCGTGGGGTTTGTTGCTTTTAAAGCGAAAATTTTGCCTGTGCCGTGCTCTGCTATGTCACCGAGAAACACGTAGAAGGGTCCTTGAGCGATTTGTGTTGCATCAATTTTGACTTTAGGTTTAACACTGTCAATTGTAAAAGTTGGCATTAACAGTTCAACGGCTCCATTTATGATAATTTTTCCGCCAGTCATACATGCGCCTGCACGTATTGAACAGTCTTTTCCAACATAAATGGTTCCATCTAACATGTGAAAGCCAAGGTATCTACCTGCAGAACCGTTAATTTTGATTAAACCACCTTGCATATAGCACCCTACATCAGTGCCTACGTCACCATCAACTATTATTAAACCCCCTCGCATACCTGTGCTAGTTCCACGGTATGGTGAAGCTGTGTAATCGCCAGAGTTACCGTGAATTTCTATTAGACCCTTTTTCATTTCACTACCGGTCCAGCCGCCAGAGTTTCCATTTACAACAATTTTTCCGCCAGACAATTTTTCGCCAGTGTGCATTCCTGCATCGCCGTTTATGACGATTTCACCTGTTTTCATGCCTTGTCCTATGCGTTTGACTTTTGAAAAATCGCCCGTAAGTGTAATGTTAGGGGTTTCTATGGTTTTGTCTTCTGTAATGTCAAATGCGTCGTTTAGTGTTATTGTTTCTTTTCCTTCAGTTATGGATAAGTTTTTGATTTCTTGCAGTGTTTTTCCAGTAAATACGTCAACGTTTATGCATGCTGCTTGTATTGGTACAGTAAATGTTCGTTTAGGTGTTAGGGTTATCATGTTTATACACTTGCCTTTATCGCTATTTTTTCTGGAACTTTAAGGTAATGATCTGTAACTGGGTAATTATCAAATTCAATAGTCCAGTAGTCTTTGAATTTACTTTTTATTTTATCATCTATTCTGCAAGGCTCTTTTGTTTGCACATCAAGCCACATTGTTCTACCGGAGGGGGTGGCAACAATTTCTGCGTCCTTTACAACAATTTCGCCGTCTTTTATAGTGTATGCGGCGTTGCCGAAGGCTTTTCGCACAGGCTTATATGACTTAGCAATATCCGTGGTTTCGGGGTTTATGTTGTAAATTGAGACGTCTGCGTCAGCACCTATGCCTAGGTGACCTTTGTTTTTAAGTCCTAAAGCTTTAGCTGTTCCTGCACGGGTAATAATGGCTAATTCGTATAAGGTGTATTCGCGGTCTATTGAGGGCAGTAGGCTTTTCTTTTGGGCTTTTTTGTTGCAGTTTTTCAATGTTGCCTCTCGTGCTTTGCTGCTGTATAGCCAAGCGAAAACTCTTGGGTAGTGGAAGAATGGCCCGCCGTTTGGGTGGTCTGTTGTCATGAACCATTTCCAGGGGTCTTTGATTAGTAGGGATAATTCTAAACCTATGGACCATTGTATGGCGTTTACAGCGTTTTTTCTTTTGAAGTGGAAAGGTATTATGCCGCCGCTGGATTCCGTTTCAACATCGCTATTTACCCATTTATTATGACCACCTAACTCGTATAGGGCGAATTCGAATGGGCCGTCGGCAGTCATTGTTGTAGTATCTGCGAAGGTAACTTGACCTATATCGACAGTTAAGTGGTTGTGGGCGTTTAGATATTTTGCGATTTCTTCTGCGCCAGATTTAAAGTGTGCCCAATTGTCACCGGCGAAGCTGCTGAATTGGATATGTGTTATGTGTCCAATAGGTTTGTCGCCTGTGTAGACACTTTCAAGTGCGTTCATGGTATCTATAGTTGTTTTATAATTGCCGGGTACGCCTAAATTGTTGGTATGTAAGTGAACGGTGTGGGGCATGTTTAGCATGGTGTTAACTTTTGCCATGCCTGTAATTATGTCTCTTGGGGTTATGCAAAAATTTGGCACTTCATCATCAATGCTATGAACATTGCGTCCAAAGCCCCAAGACTCAAGACCACCGGGGTTTACAACTTTTATAGCATAACTGCGTGTAGCGCGTATCATCCAAGCTATGTGCCGTGCGCATTCCTCTAAGTCGCCTTTTGCAATGTTTTCAAGGGCAAACCACCAGTCACCTAGTAGAGTAAATGAGGCTTTATCTATCATAGGCACATCGTTTAGTTCTTCATGAGCATGCCTTGCCTTCATAGCAGCCATGGAAGGATTCATAACAGTAGTGTAACCCATTTTTGAATAACGATAACCTGTAACATATGTTGATGGAATTGAATAGCCTGTACCACCACGAGTTAACGCCGTCTTTTTAACAACATCCTTAACATGATCATCCGGACGGATTAGCCTGCCAAGATTAACCTCAGAGCCGGCAATATGACTATGAATATCAACGCCGCCGGCCATAACGGTTAAGCCTGAGGCATCAATAACTTTGGCGTTGCGTTCATTGCTAACTTTTTTAACTATTTTCCCATCTTTAATGGCTATATCCATTTTTTGACCATCAATATTGTTAAGGGGGTCAAAAACAAAACCATTCTTAATTAAAACTTCAGTCATTCCAAACAGCCTCCATATCATAGCTCTTTTTTAAGGGTCTTTGAACCTCTCTTTTTAGGTGCCGCTGTTTCTTGTAACACTTGCTTGCCAGTGTCTTCTTTTTCAGCTTTGTTAGCTTTAATAACTTTGACTTCTTCAAGAATTCGCTTAACTATTTCCTCATCACTAGGTACACCTTTAGGTGCTTCAACAACTTTCTTTAAAGTTATAGCTACTGAGTCCATACGGTAAGCAGTTCCACCCTGCTCTATACCACACCACTGTGTTGGAAAAACTACATCGCCTAATCGTGAAATCGCGTTCCAATCAGGATTAATAGTTATCAACGGATGCTTTACCATGTTTTGCATAGCTCCTTTAGGAAAATGAGCGCCAGGATCAGCAGATATAACAAGCGTAGCGTCATTATCTCCACGCCTTAACAAGTCAATAGCAGTAAATTCGCCAGGATTATACTGCGGATACCCTTGCGAAAAATCTAACGCAAAAGGATACCCCGTCTGCCAAGCAAAAACAGTATTAGCACCTGTAACATTAAAATGACCCCTCATTGGAGATACAACAAACTTTGTTTTCCTATTAAGATCACGCGTCAACGCAATAGCAAGCTCTACATTTCTAAACCTGCCAACACTCTGAGTTAAACCCAAACCAAAAAAGATCGCGCCAAACTCGGCATTTACCATAACATCAGCAATCTCTTTCAAATAATCAACAGGCACACCACCAACAGTATCAACATCTAACTCTTGATCATTAACTAAACAACGCAGCGCACCAAAAATTTCATAATCCCTATTTGGCTCAACCTGAACAAAATAATCAGCAACCTCAGCAGTCATAGTCTTCATAACATCAAAAACAACCATCCTACGACCATCCTTTGCCAACGTCTGCGGAGGCGCCTCAACTAGAGCAGTCTGCGGACGCGGAGGAGGCTGATAACGAACACGAGTCCGCCTAATAGCAGCGGCAACTTTTTTCTGACCAGACTTTGCTTTTAATTTTTGCACATAATCCTTAAACTCACTCTTCTCAAAACGACCATCAGTAAAAGCAGTATACCTCTCAACATGACGAGGATGCGAACTCCAAGGATTACACGCCCAATAAACTATCAAATCCGCACGATGCCTAATTTGACCCAAAGTAGCCGTAGGTATACCAATTTCCTGAGTAGCCATAACAGAAGGCCCATGACAAACACTACAACAATTATCCAACGCAGAGCCTAACTCTTCAGCTAACTCTACACCCACATGCTGCGTCTCACTCGCAGAACTAGTCCAACCAAAAAGCAACGGATACTTTGCATCCGTAAGAATTTGAGCAGCCTTATGAATTGCCTCATCCATAGTTACAGGCACAAGTTTACCATCTTTGCGAACATGCGGCTTAAGGATACGCTCTTCACTTTTATACCCGTGAACCATTTTAGCTTCACAGACAGCACATCCATTTTTCATTTTCACAATCTCATTATTCTCCACAGTTACTTCAAGATCATCACATAAGCAACCGCAGATTGTACAAACAACGGAGTTGAACACTTTTGTCATAACAGTTACTTTCCAAACTCTTGTTTTAAAAGCTCATCTAAAGTCAAAACAGGCATATCTGGAGCTGGCTCAACTTCAACAGTAAACCCTCTAAAAGTAGGCATACCTATACTATCCGTGTTAGAACCACAAACAGAATTAGCCCAAAGCCCACAGGGCATAAAAACCATACCAGACATTGTACCACGAGTATACCGTTTAGCTTTAACAATAACAGAACCATAAGGAGAAGTTACTTTAACATTTGCACCAGACTTTAAACCAAGACGCTTAATATCAACGGGATCCAAAAAACAAACAGCAGCACTATCAAAATACTCAGGCGAACCCTTTCCCATCTCTTTACCTACACCTTGCTCAATAGTTCTACCAGTAATTAAAGTTACACGCAACTTTTGCTCTACCACAGGCTTCTCCCACCCATACCTCAATAGAATGCAAGGCTATATTTATATGGTTAGTGCGTAGCGGAAGCAAATCTTCCGTTTTTCCCTCTTTTTTCAGCTTTTTCCAAAAAAACCAATCAAAAAGTTAATCAAAAATTATGGAGAGAAATATAATTTATAAGTGAACAAACTAAAGAAGACTGTTGGATATATAGCCCACACTATATGGGAATATATAGAGTAACCTCATTTATGTGCGGTCTGGGCTAAATCGGACTATTTTTCTTTTCTAAAGGTAATTAATATAGCACTGCGCATACCGCCAGTATTTGCCATGTAAGAATATGTGACAAATTCCCAACCCTCTTCGGTTCGTTTGTTAATCAATTCATCAAGACGCGCTATATCCGTCTCGTTAGTCCTATCATTAATCCATTTGACGGTTGTTATCAAAACTTCACTTTTGTACTCAAACATTAATATCGCCTTTTTCAGTTAAAACTACTTTTATGCATAATAACCCTTTGCGTTACATATCAATAGTAGACACATTGGCATTTCCACTACAATACACCACCACAATAACAGGAAAAAAATTATTTAAAATTAAGCAATAAAAACAAAAAAACAGCTACAACCCTAAGAAACAATACACGCGTCTTTTGCACTTATTCATCACTATGAGAGGGTTCTAGCCAGTTCCGCGATTTAAACACTGTCTTTTTGCTGCCTAACTTTACTTTAAGAGCATCCTCATATGGGCACATTTCTACACATCGTGTGCAGAGCATACACTGAGAGGTACCAATTTTGCCGCCCTTTTGTTCATATACATCATTAACCTGTACAGGACAAACACGTTTACAAACACCACACTTAGTACACTTCTGCTCATCCTTCTCAATATGCAACAACGGCAACCCCTTAAACGCTTTAAATCTATTAAGAGCAGACATAGAAGCACCTGCAGGACAAAAACGACACCAAACACGCCTAACAAAAAATGAGCCAATTAAAGTAACAGCTACAAATGCAACAGCAACAATTTGTCCTATAGTAGCTGGAATAAACGTTGTAATTTGACCCACATAGGGGTAACTAAAGTCAAAACTACCTATAACTATCTGACCAGTCCAAGGCACAATAAAGGGCACAATTGGATCCAATATAAGGCTATAAGGACGAAAAGGCCCCGCAAACAATTTGAACATTATTAGAGCAACCTCAGTATTCATAGGAGGATCTAGTAACCATAACAAAATTGGCAAAAACAGAAAAACAGCCAAAATTACATATCTACCCTTATGAAGAGCCATGTTAAGTTTATCAGAAAGAAGGCGATAACGAATTTTTAAAACTCTTCGCAGGACACTTTCTATATCCATAAGTAAAGCAAATGGACATATCCAACCACAAAAGAACCTACCTAAAAACAAGGTAAACACAAACCAAGCTAAAAGTATATACAACATAGGTATTGCCGTTATAGAAAACAGAAAATACAACGCAGCAAAACCAACCGCCTGAATTACAAACCTCAAAAAAGTCACACGCATAGCACGATTTCTCTTCCAAATCACAACAGAAAGAACACCCACTACACCAAGCCCTATTAACACAATCAACCTAAGTATGGCACCAAGTAATTCTCCATCCATACCATTAACACCAAAAACAAACAACAATACACTCTTTTTTATTTAAAGTTTTAACACCAAAAAGACAAAAAAACACAAATAATACACCAAATACCAACCAAACAAAACTTTCAATATGCAACAATATAGTTCAATAACCTACATCCAACGATTTGTACCATTAAAAAACGGGTTTTTACATATACTTAAAACTTGTTTTTGGCGAGCAGCGAAGTTTTTTCAAAATTTTTTAGTCCTTGTATTACGGCAGTTTTTGTTGCTTTAGCTATTAATTCACCCATTTTTGTATGACCACCTGTGTAATGTATTGTGTTTTGCTGGTCGATACCTGAGACTATTATCATGGTATCTGTTCCTGTGCCTGTTGCTTGCACTTGCGGAGTAGATGTACTCATATAGTTGAGATCCTGTAGAGCCGCCGTTTTTGCTTCTGTCGCAGTCATTATTGCTCTAGCCATAGCACCTGTGGTTAGAGCTGTATTTGTTAAAAGAAGAGTGTTTATCGTACCTGTTGATAATTCAAAGTTTGTTTTTGCCTCTACCCAGTCACCCGTGTCTGTTCCCATACGCAAAGCGTTATGTTTAGCACCTGCAGTGGCTATGCAGCAGACTTTTAGATGTTTATATGTTTCCTGAGATATAGCAAGGTCATCCATGTTTACACCTGTACTCATAAAAGTGATCTGACCGGGTTTTATTCCAAGTGATTGGGGTAATTGCTTTTCATATCTTTTGTAGCCTTTTAGGGTCATAACAAGTTTTTCAAGTTCAGGTGGAATATAGCTGTTACCTGCATAGCTGACTTTTCGAAAGCCATCCACTGTTGAGAGCACATGCCTTTTCTCGTGAAAAGCAACAAGTAAAGTGTTTGTATCAATACCTTGACATGTATGATACACAATTTTTGCATCTACATGGTCTAATTCTTTTATAGATATCTTTTTTTCTTTAAATGCTACCGGATCACTTTTCATCTGCTATAGCCTTCTTATGACTAACTGTTTGTTGTTATTTTCTATAAAAAGTCTGCCTAAAGGCTTTTGCTGATTATTATTTTTTGTTAAGCTTTTTTAATGGTGTCTTTATAGAGAAATGTTTGTTTGCTGTAAAGTTATTCGCTTTCTATTCAATTTTAGTTAATTAAAGTTAATAAGTGTGATTAACGAAAACACAAGGGAAGCAGTAACTACAATATTGAGTAGAAGGAGTAAAGAAAAGCTTGGGTAAGATCAAAGTTATAATAGCACTTGTTTTAATGGTAATTATCGCTACATCAGCCTTTATCGTTATTTATCCAAATAGAAGCTCTCAACAAGCCAAAGAGGGTATAACTATAATTGACAGTCAGGGGTATAAGACCACATTAGAGTCTACGCCTAACAGGATAATATCCATAGCTCCAAGTGTTACGCCTATTCTTTTCGAAATTGGCGTAGGCGATAAAATTGTCGGTTTAACAACATATGATGATGCACCTTATAATTTTTCGGCATGGTTTGCAGCAGGCAACATGACAAGTGTCGGCGGATTTTCAACACCAAGTTTAGAAATTATTCTCTCTCTACAACCTGATGTCATATTTACAACAGATATCAATGATGCCATGATTCCTAACATGAGAAATCTTGGATTAAATGTTATAGTTGTAGGTCCAAAAGACATCAACGATATTTATCAAACTATAAAGCTAATTGGAAAAGCAACTGGCGCAGAAAAGAAGGCAGATACGTTAGTAAACAGTCTAACTAGCCAAATTAACAATGTAGTAGCTACAATAAATGCTGCAAATATTGCTGCAAAACCAACTGTATATTTTGAAATTTGGCTCTCCAACGCCGGTTTTATGACTGTAGGTGTGGACTCTTGGCAAAATGACGTTATAACAATGGCAGGGGGAGTTAACTTGTTTAGTACTGTCTCTGAAGAGTACCCAATTACCAGTTTAGAAGTTATCATAACAGATAACCCTGACGTTATATTATTGCCAACAGATATGGGAGGAGCACCATCGTATGGAAGTGTTGACACAGTTAAAGCTAGACCAGGCTGGAGTACAATTAGTGCAGTAAAAAATGACCAGATTTACATTATTGATGGAGCCCTGTTTAATCAGCCGGGTATAAGAGTTGCAGAACAAGTTCAAACGATAGCAGCTTGTTTATACCCAAATCTTTTTTCCTAACTGTTTATTGAGTGACAAGTATTGAACGACACAACGTCAAATAGTAGCAGCAGTGTAGAGAACTCGTATAGTAAGCGTGCAAAACGCTGGAAACTAGTTATAGTTGGACTTATAGCATCGCTTATTATCACTGTAATTATATCGTTAAACATTGGCTACACGTTCATATCATATTCGGACGTGTTAACGTATCTGGGTACTCGAATACCTGGCGTGAATAGTTTTATTGATGTAACGTCTTTTTCGCGTGAGCAAATAGCTAATCAGGCAATAATTCTTGATGTCCGTCTGCCGCGTATTCTTTCTGCCCTAATTATTGGCGCAGCTCTTGCAGCGTCAGGCACCATTTTTCAAGGTGTTTTTAAGAATCCTATGGCTGACCCGTACGTTTTAGGTGTATCAGCCGGAGCTTCAGTAGGCGCAGGCGTTGCGATACTTTGGGGTGCAGGTTTAACTTTTTTTGGTTTTCCTATTGTACCCTTTGCAGCGTTTTTATCAGCTTTAGCTACAATCTTTTTTGTATATAGCATCTCAAAAGTAGGCACCAGAGTTCCGGAAATGTCCTTATTGCTTACAGGCATTGCAATAAGTATTTTTTTAGCAGCAATTTTTCAGACTATGCAATTTATGACAACAGATCATAGACTAAACTTGCTGGTTAATTGGCAAATTGGCAGCATAACTAACGTCGGCTGGGTTAATTGGTGGTCCGTTTTGCCCTTTATTGCTGTAGGCATTGTTTTATCATATTTTTACGCTCGCGATTTAAACATGCTCTCGCTTGGGGAGGAAACTGCGAAGCATTTGGGCGTGAATTCTGAGCGAACAAAAAAAGTTCTCCTAGTCATCGGCTCGCTTATGACAGCAGCGGCGGTATCTATAAGTGGCTTAATTGGCTTTGTAGGTTTAATGATTCCACATATAACACGTCTTCTTGTAGGCCCTGACCATCGTTTACTTATACCGGCGTCAGTTCTTTTAGGAGCCATTTATCTTATTGTATGTGACAATTTTGCCAGAGTAATTGGCGGTTCAATGGAAATACCTGTAGGCATAATAACAGCTCTTGCAGGCGGACCCTTTCTAATTTTCCTTCTCCGCAGAAGCAGACAAAAATATAGGATGTAAACAGAATGGTTACTTTAAACGTAAATGGTATAGACTGTCGCTATGGCTCTGTTAAAATTCTAGCCAACGTCAGCCTAGAGGTTACGCCGGGATGTTTTCTAGGCATTTTAGGCCCTAACGGCTCAGGAAAAACTACACTCTTAAAGAGCATAAGCAGAGTACTAAAGCCACATGGCGGATCTATTTTAATTGACAAAGAGGACATTTACAAATTAAAACCTAAATACGTAGCCAAAACAATGGCTGTAGTATCTCAACATAACGATGTAGGATTCAACTTTTCAGCCATGGACGTCGTTCTAATGGGACGTAACCCACATTTAGGCAATTTTCAGATGGAAAACACAAAAGACATAGAAATAGCAAAAAACGCCATGAAATTAACTAACACATGGAAATTCGCTGACAGACCCATAAACGAGCTAAGCGGCGGCGAAGCACAAAGAGTAATCATAGCACGCGCCCTAGCACAAGAACCAAAAATCCTCCTACTAGATGAACCCATGAGCCACCTTGACATAATTAATCAAATAGAACTCTTAGACCTAATCAAAAAACTATGCCAAGAAAACAGCCTATCAGTAATAGCCGTCATACATGACCTAAACATGGCTAGCAGATACTGCGACAAACTATTACTACTCAAAGCCGGCATAGTATCCGCCATAGGCACCGTAGAACAAGTCATAACAACAGATAACATACAAAACGTCTTCGGCATAAACTCCATCGTCCGCAAAAACCCCCTAACAAACTCCCCATACATCATACCCCTATCACCAAAAAAAACCTCCAAAGAAAAAGAAAAAAACCACTCAATACACATAATCTGCGGAGCAGGAACAGGAACACCACTACTTAAAACACTCCACGACGAAGGCTACAACATATCCGCCGGCGTCCTAAACAACGCAGACACAGACTTCGAAACCTGCGAAATACTAAAAATACTCTCCATATCCGACCCCCCATTCTCAGCTATAACAGACAAAGCACACAAAGCCAACCTAACCATAATAAAAAACACAAACACAGTAATACTAACAGCCGTCCCCTTCGGAATAGGCAACATCAAAAACATAGAAACAGCCATAGAAGCAGCCAAAAACGGCACCCCCACATACATAATAGAAGAAACACCCGTAGAAACACGCGACTTCACAAACGAAAAAATAGCAACCAAACTAATACAACAACTCAAAAAACACGGAGCCATACCCGTCAAAAACCAAACAGAACTCCTCTCAAACCTCAAAAACCAAACGCTAAAAAACTAGTACAAGACACTTACCCACATTGAAACCTGCATGCATGTTTTTTGTGGATAAGAAAAAAGTAGATGCGGACGACTCTGCGTCACGCTATTTCTAAGTATATTTTGCTATGTTGTTATGTTACTCTTGTTTTTGGTATGTTTTTGAGGTATTGATTGCTGAAGTCTATCTTGAGTTCTATCCAAAGTGGCAGGTGATCGGACATTTGGAAGGTGCGCCAGTTAGTAAGGTAATAGCTTTCAATTTGTTTCTGAGTTTTTTCGTCTACATATTTTTTGTCGAATTGGTCAATGTACAAGTTTAGATCTTGTGGCTGATAAATTGTTTCAGTGAAGTCAAATGCTCCAGCGTGCTGCTGCTCTTCAGAGTAAACAGTCATGTTAGCGTCAATTTTAAGTTTAAAGGCAATTTGATCATAATGCTTAGATTTACCTAAATCAGATGGATTTTCTCGAATGTCATCAGGTATATAGAAACCCTGCTTTTCTAACGCTTTCATAGTAAGATCGCTAGTGCCAAAAATGTTAAAATCGCCTAGTAGAATATAGTTTTCATCCTCTTTTTTAGCGCGATCTTTTAAGAATTTTGCTATAGTAGAAATTTCTTCTACACGACGCTCATTTTCCTTATTAGATGTCCCATAATAGACGTGCACTGTTGTTAGTATAAAGCGGAACCAACCGGCTTGAAATGCTACACAGAAAGGCGTTCGGGCAAATTGCAGCTTTTTTTCTATAAGCTTACTCTCAGGCAGAACAATTTCACCCGCCATTTTACGGAAGAAAACTTTGCATCTATCGAAAATAAACGCCATACGTTCCCCGCCGCCTGCTGTGCCTTCTGTGCTGTCTGTTACTATATAATCCCAGTTTGGACCTAATAATGAGACAAGTTTACGTAAGCCATCCATGTTGGCGGCAACTTCTTGTACAGCGATTAAGTCGAAGCGGTTAACGATTTCGGCTATGTATTGGAGGCTTTCGTTGCTTCGGTTATCGCCAAATGCACGGATGTTCCAAGTGGCAAGTAGAAGTGTATCAGTAGCGGTTTTAGCGGGAATTTGATTATCGAGTTGAGTACGTAGCAATAAAAGTTTTTCTACAATACGATTTCTTTCTGAATCATTTTTAATTTTTCTGATAGTTGAATACATCGGCATGTGAATTACTTCTCCAGTTAAACATACTCACACTGCAGGTTATATGAATATTACCATATACCAGAACTTTAAATGCAAAACATTTCCTAATTCAAAACAGCACACAATTCAAATAGTTATCTTGAGGTTTTTAAATCCAAAATTTGAGGATAACATCATACCCGTTTAACTGTTGCGAGAAACGGGATTTACCTGATTGTGTTTGAACCATAAAAAAGTTCAGAACAAAAATTTAGTTTTACTCGCAGATCGAATTTCTGATGGTAGAATCATGATGACACTGGCATCACAATTAGACTGGCCACATATTATAGAAATATGAAAGTGAAAATAGTCAGCGAATGCTTATTTTTTCACAATCCAAGTGCCAGTCTTTTTTGCTCCCTCACGTTCAATAAAACCGTTGTCTTTTAAGAATTTCAGATTTCTCTCTACATGTCGATTTACAATACCTATTTTTTCAGCAATCTCTGGGATAGTTACTGACGGTTTTTCCCTAAGTAACGTTATTATCTTTGCTTGTATTTCATTTATACCGACATTTATACCGACATTTATACCGACGCTATTGTCAGTATACTTCTTGTCATAGCCAAATTCAACTTCAAACAAGTCACCTATATTTCTAAAAATAGGCTGAGATTTTCCATCTTTTTTACACTCAGTCTAACGCGGCAGGTATTCTGCTAGATTTTTTATAAATTAGAGATTCTTGTTGTTAAGAACCGTTTGTTTTAGGCTCTTTTTCGGGTTTATCTTTATATGATTGTATGCCATATTATTTTCATAATATTCGAGTGTGTACACGAAAAATGATAACACAATACAGTCGTACTTTATCGGCGAAAGAAGCAAAAGTGTTATCTAGCTTAAGCTATGCCGGCAAAACAATCTTTACAACCAACGACCTCAAAGAATACACAGACAACCCAAAAAACCTGCTCGACTGGCTAGTACGTAAAAAATGGATCCAAAAAATAAAAAACGGTACATATCTAATAACACCCTTAGAAGCAGGAGAAAAAGGAGCAGCTAACTATACTTTGCACAGTTTTGTCCTAGCCTCTGTTCTTGTTGAACCCTACTACATAGCCTACGCAAGTGCACTTAACCACCACGGCTTAACCGATCAAACCCCATCAACAACATATGTTGCAACAACTAAACCCCGCAACTCCAAAACCATACTAGATGCCAAAATTAAATTCGTCACAATCCCTCCGCATAAAATGTTTGGAATTGAAGAAACAGAAATTGAAAACAGAAAAATAAAAATCACCTCCATAGAAAAAACTATAATCGACTGTTTAGATCACCCTGAGCACTGTGGCGGTATAGAAGAAATAGCCAAAGCCTTATACTTTGTTAAAAATGAAATTGATCAAGCCAAACTGGTAGATTTTGCCCAAAAAATTGGCAACAAGACAGTCCTAAAAAGGCTTGGATATCTCTCAGAAATTTTAAGCCTAGAAAAAGTGTTTGAAGCCCTTTCGTTGCTTCCTCTTTCAGCAGGTTATTCCTTGCTTGATTGCTCTGTGAAAAAAAACGGATCTATAATAGAAAAATGGAAACTAGTTATAAATGTGTCCATTAATTCTTCAAAGTGGTTAACATGATATCGCCCCAAGAACTACGAAAAACAGCTAGAGAAAAGATGTTACCCCTTGACTTAGTTGAGAAAGACTACGTCCTTGGCTGGATACTTTATGGCATATGTTCTAGCCCTCTTTCAAATTGTTTAGCCTTCAAAGGAGGAACGGCTCTTTCAAAAATATATTTTCCCGGACAGTGGCGGCTCTCTGAAGATCTAGATTTCACTTTACTTGGGGAAAACAATCTAGAAGATTTTGCTGCAATTTTATCAAATGATGTTCCAAATATTATAGCAAAAGATAGCAACATCTCGGTGGTTCTTAGTAAACCTCCTTTTTTAAATCCTGTTTATCTTCAGAGCAGATTTCAATATACTGGTCCAATCAGTAAAAATACGGTAAAGATTGAAATTACCACAGAAAAATTTCTAGGCGAGGTTACTGAGCAGATAGTTCCAAACATGTTTGATTACCCACATTATTTGGCAAACGTCTATACTCTTGAGACTATTTTGGCAGAGAAAATCCGGGCATTAATTGAAAGGGGTAAAATCAAGGATTACTATGACGTTTGGAGGCTTTTAAAAACTCAAAAATGGGATAAAGTTACGGTTAAGGAAATGTTTTTACGTAAATGTGAAGCTAAAGGTGTTGTGTTTGTTGGAGTTGACCAACTTTTTCCTAACGATATAGCAGAAATTTTTAAACCACATTTGGAAGTAGGTCTTACTCGATTAAGTTCTGAACCTTTACCGCCTATAGACGTAATAATCACAGAAACTAAAACTGCTCTAACAACCATGTTATCCTAAGTAAGGAACAGCTCAATTAGAGGTGCTAGTTTATTTTTTCGTTCTATGGTTGTGGGTTTCATGTTGTTTTTTTGTTTTGGGGGTTTTTAAACCTAAAACTTGAGGATGAACATCATATCCGTTTAACTGGTGCGGGAACCGGGATTTGAACCCGAGTCCTAGACTTGGCAAGCCTATGTACTAACCAAGCTGTACTATTCCCGCAAATACAACACAAGCGTAGTGCAACAATCTAAAAACTCCCTTATAAACTATATTTTTTAGTTTTACTGATTCATAATAGAAAAACGAAGGCACATGGCACAAATGATTACTTATCACTTGAGAGTTTTTAAAATGCAGTAAACAAAAACGTTTTTCAGAGCTGTTTTGACATGTATGGTCCATCATGTCTGTAGCCAAATCGCATGTAATAGCGTTTGGTGCCTAATGCACTTATTATAAGTATTTTTTTTAATCCAGCTTCTTTTGCAATAGTTTCAGCTTCTTCTAAGAGACGTATGCCGTAGCCTTTGTGTTGCCAAGCTTCGGATATGTGACGTCCAACAGGTACAAGGGGACCGTAAACATGTAATTCTCGTACTATAGCTGAGGGTTGTTCTGTTATTTCTTGTCTATGAGCTTTAAGAGATGGTATACGTAGGCGTAAATAGCCTAGGAGTACATTGTTTTTTGGGTCTTCTGCGGAGATAAAGAATTCCTTGCCCTCAGATGCGTTGTATTGTTCTGTTAAAATTTGAATGTTGGCAAGATCAGGTTTTACATTATCTGTTTCTATACGGTGACCAACTTCTCGGCAACGGATACATTGGCACTGAATATTTTGGGCTCTGAGTTTTTCATGAACTATTTGTCGCAAATTGCTCTTTTTTACGCCATCCATAATTAATTGTGCAGGTATGTCGCGTTGTACACGCATAACTCTAACCCATTTTGGAAGAAACTTTTTAACTTCTACAATTACTTCAGCTGCTTGTTCTGTAGAATATGGTTGATAAGTACCCTCTTGTAACCATTGATAAAGTTTAGTTCCATCAATCGCTAGGCAGGGATAAATTTTTATCATATCAGGTTTAAAGTTGGGATTAGTAAATACTTCTCGAAAAGCTTCAACATCCTTTTGAGGG
>JAITBW010000065.1 GCA_031283385.1 Nitrososphaerota archaeon | reverse complement strand
TTTAGAATATTGAAGCGATTTTTGCTTCATATTTCCAGTTTTTAGCAATTCTGCCTTCACGTTTATAATATCGTGAAAGTTTATGGATTTGAGCCTCGATTACCTGCATGTTGCGTTTGTTGTGCAGGTCTTTCTTGTTTTTCTCCATGTGAACTGCTAGTGCCTGAGCTTTCTTCATAAGGTTGCTTAAGTCTTCAGGCATTGTTGGAGTTAAATTAGCTTCTTTTAGAATTTCGCTTACGCTTTTACCAGTGATTGGTTTTACCAATGGAATTGCATACTGGTCTCTAAGAAGTGTGCCTATTGCACTTAGTGAGTAACCTTCTTTTGCAAATTTGATAACAAAAGCTTCCACTTCTTCTGGCTGATATTTACACCAGCTGGGAGGTCTTCGACTTACAGGTCGTGTCGAATGAGATTTTCCTTTTTCTTGCTTTGGCATCGTTACACCTTAATTACGCACCTACAACCACAGTATAGAGATATTTAAAAGCATCGCAAATATTTACACGCAAAAACCCATCTATTTAAACGGACAGAGACAAAACCTAAAGTAGACGCCTGTAAACGTAGCAAGCACCATATGTTAACACACGCCGACTTTCAGCATATACAAAACAGTGAGCATAAGTTGCTCAAGGTAAAGTGCTGCTTGTTTTATGTTTACAGATGTCCTGTGATGTAACTGTATGCTTGAAGAGCAGCTGTTATGCCTTGTCCCACAGCAGTGCCAACCTGTTTAATTGGATGATTCGTCATATCGCCTGCAGCATACACGCCAGCAAAGTTTGTTTCTTGTTTTATATTAATTTTAACGTATCCTGTCGCATCAGTTTCTACCCCAGCAGTTTTTGCCACTGCACTATTAGGTACTTCGCCAACCTGTACAAATACGGCATCAACAGCAAGCTCTGTTTTTTCATCAGTAACACTATTTTTTAAAACCACAGTTCTTACCTGCCGATCGCCCATAATTTCTTCAACTTTAGCGTTCCAGAGTACATCAACATTGCTTTTTGAGACAACATCTGAGGACAATTTATTCTCTGCACGGAAAACATTTCGTCTATGAATCATAGTAACCTGTTTAGCTATGCCAGAGAGATACAGAGAGGTTATACATGCAGAATTGCCGCCGCCGACAACAGCAACATGTTTACCTTTAAAAAAAGGTCCATCACATATGCCGCAATAACTAACACCTCTACCTTGAAACTCTTTTTCACCCTTAACCCCAAGAACCTTATGATGCGACCCAGTAGCAAAAATCACAGCCTTAGCCCGATACGTAGCCTTATGCGTAACTACAGTCTTTACCTCATCATCAAGCTGCAGCTTTTCTACCGATTCAAGCTCATGAATAGCTACACCAAACTGTCTACATTGCAAAACCATTTTTTCAGATAACTCAGAACCACTTATTTCAGCAAATCCCGGATAATTTTCCACCTTTGGAGCAGAAGCAATATTCCCACCAGCCAGTTTCTCGTCAAACACAAGCGTTTTCAACCCACTTCTTACAGCATATATACCTGCAGCTAAACCCGCAGAACCAGCACCAATAATAATTACATCCCAATTTTCCATACGCACTAACCCACATTAACCAAAAATATTGCTTAAACGCCATTAAATAATTATTCGTTCAAATTTAAACTAAAAACTTTCAAATTTAAACTAAAAACTAATAGTACCATAAATCCAATTGAAACACCAAACATCTGCAACACCAACCAAGATTATTAATGCATCTATAACACTTCAAATTGACAATTTTTCTCAAAATGTCACATAAAAAACAGGTTCAACCTACGGTTTTACTCGCTTATCTACCAAATCAGATAGTCAATCTAGAGACATCCATCAAACAATAGGTTACTTATACATCAAAAGATGTTATACCGCCAGAGTTTGAGCTATTGATAAACGCCAAAGAGTTAAATCTGAAAGCCAGGCTAAATCTTCAGCGTTAAAAGTTTTTCCGGATGATTCATCAAAGAGCACATTTGCTGTAGACGGCAACTCATCGTCAACCCAAAGAATAATTGTCAAGGATATCTCTGGAAAAGTCTCAATTTCAATTGAGCAGTCACCATATTCAAGTTGCTTTCCACCTATTGACATGGCAGCTTTAATCAGGTTTTGAGGAGCTTTTCCGAAAAGTTTCACAATTGGTTCAACTACACGACGATGAAAAGCGTTTTCATAGGCGTATCCGCCAGAGAAGTCTTTAAAATTAACCAATTTACCGACTTTAACAGGTTTACTTGTAGATGCATATTTTATTAGTAATTCAGCAATCTGGCTATACATAGTGCCATCCTTAACCTGAGGGGAGGTAACTTTTTGCTGAAGAACATCTTGTAAATCGCCAGTTGATAAATTCAAAGTAAATCCTAGAAAGCAAAGAGTATTTTCAGGATTGTTTACCATCCATTTTAGCTTGTCAAGAGTTTCTTGGGGTAAATTCAAGTTCACCATGCGCAGTTCTCCTATCTTATGAGTCTACATTTGAGAAGAAGTAAATATTTAGACTTTCTTGTCAAATCGCCATATTACAACTGTATTTAGAAGTAACAACTATCAGAGGTTATACAAGTTAATGGGTAAAAGTTTTTAGGGTTATTATAGCGTTGATACATGTAGTGGAGTAATATCGTTTGGTTAACCGTGGTCTTTACGTTGGCAGATTTCAGCCGTTTCATCTGGGTCATCTAGGGGCTATAAAAGAAGTTTTAACAAAAGTTGACGAGATTGTAATTGTTATTGGTAGCGCGCAGCATAGTCATAATTTGGAAAATCCTTTTACTGCCGGAGAGCGCTTAGTTATGATTCAACGCTCCTTGCGTGAGGCAAAGGTAGATTTAGAAAAAGTGTGGATTGTCCCAGTTCCCGATATGCATCTCCATATGTTGTGGGTTTCAGCGGTAGAGGGTTACACGCCAAAGTTTGATAAATTGTATTCGAATGAGCCGTTAACGCGTCGCTTGTTTAAAGAGTCAGGTTATGAAGTTGAAAACATTAGTCTTTTCGATAGGCAGACTTATGCGTCAACGTTTGTTCGGGAAAAAATGCTTAGAGAAGAAAACTGGACGGCTCTTGTTCCAAAAAGCGTTGTTGATTTTATAAATAAAATTGACGGGGTAAATAGGCTTAGAGATTTAGCACGAACAGATAAGATCTAAACAGAGGTTTTTCAAGTTTCGATGCGGGTCTGTTGAGAAATATTGTATAGGTGACATTTTGAAGGTGTTAACTATGTTGTGTAAAGTGGTTGTCAGTTGTTGCTTATTTATGTGATTTTTATTGTTAGAAGCCTGCGGTAATGAGGTTTTGGGGTTTGATTATTTCTCGTAGCAATATTGTTGCGTAGCATCCGCGTAGTAATGTGAATGTTATAGAGGCTGATGGGTCATTATTGTTATTTGTGTTGTTAAGGTATGTAAAGTTTTTAACGGGTGTTATTGCGGTTCGTAGACTGCCTCTATTTCCTAGTTGGGAGTTAATTGTAACACGGAAGCTCTGCAGGTTTACGTCTTCTTGCTGCAAAACATGTTGTTCTAGTTCGCCCATGATGCCGCTTGAAAGTTTTTGTTTGAATCCTACTATGGGGAGGGCAAGTCGCATTTTACCTAGCGTTATGGCTTCATTAATTTTTGTTTGGTTTTGTGTTGTTACTGTTTGGGGCATATTTACCATAGGTAGTCCTGTGCGTTCAATTCCGACTGTGAAATCGCCAATTTCGGTTCTGTTTAGGGGTAAACCATTTTTGATGCGTTCACTTAGGAAACGGTTAAACAGGTATGATTGGTAAGCCTGTACAAATAGTGCCTGTAGTTTTAATGGTAAGACGTTAAAGGCTTTGAGGTATTCGTTTGGTTCTTCATTTAAAAATTTTAGTATTGAACGTTCATATCGTAGTTGTTTTGGGTAATATTCTAATGCAGCTTTAAAGTCATGGGTCTGTTGGAGGTCTGTACGTGCTTTTCTTGACTCAGGATGTTCATTTGGACTGGGTTTTGCGAGGAAAAGCATAACGGCTTTTTCAAAGTCGCCTTCAAGTATAGCCTTACCAACATAATGCGTTATGGGACGTGTTGTACCGAAACGTTGGTGTCCATAGTAATTTGGCATGCCTCCGAGTTCAGTTGTTTCTTGTATAACCTGACATATTTGCGTGTTAACTTTATCCTTATCTTGCGCTATATTGGTGATTTTTATTTTGAAACTGTTTCCTAAGAGATAAAAAACTGACAGGGGATAACGTAGATACCCAACAGGTCGAAGTTGAATGCCACTAACATTTACCCTACACGTATCTTCTATTTTCAGGTTTTCAATTGTAACATATTGTGCAGTAACTGCTTTAGCGTCTTTTATGCCGGCAATCTGAATGCTATTTTGCCCTATGCCTAGCTGAATAGCAACATTTTTTATCGCTAAGAAATTATCCCAGTTCTGTTTAGCTAAAACACAAAGCAAATACCGCTGCGACTGCTCTAACGATGCCCCTAACGCCATAGGCTCCCTATCGGGCAAAGCAAAATGAGCCCTAGAGCCGTCAGCTAAAATTTCTTCAACCTGAAAATCTTCTGTGTCACCACGAATTCTACCGCCTATGCCGCTAGTTTTAGTTGCAAAAGTTTCTATACCAAGTAAACGGTCAATTTCTGGTACAACCTGCAACATAGCTCACCTATAAGAGCTTGAGCTTACCTGTTAAACGGTCAATCATGGCAGCTGGTGCTGGACCGATACCAAGGCAGGTTACTGAACCTTCTGGAATTTCAGTTAAGCCTCTATCTACAATTAGAGCGTGTGGAAGCCCAAGATCATCTGCAGCTTCTTCCAGATCGCCTAGTTCTTTTTCACTTGGAACCTTTAGCGCAACCTTTTTTTGACCTTCATACAACCAGGATTCCCACCATTTTTTGTGGCGAGCATATGCTTCCTGAGCAGCTGAAACTGCTGCGTGACCTGCCTGCGCCGCGATTTTACCTTTACTCATCTGCAAATCACTGCGAAAAACGATGACTTGTTTATATTCAAATTCGCCCATGGTACTTCGCCCTTGCTAATGTGTACTCCAGTGTTTAAGGGTTTGCAAACAGATAAAGCAACCCAAAATATCCAAGTGCAGCAATCATTGCAGGTTTAGTTGCAACATGCATCATCATTCTGCCTTGATAATCAATCTCTTCCACATCACTTAATGCCCTACCCACACCAAAACGGTTGCAGAAACGTAAAACGGAGTCCCAGCGTTCATCAGAAAGCGAGTTTAAAAACCGTCTAAGACGCAGCATAAAGGTTACATCAAAATTTAGGGCGGCATTGCAACGTTTTTGATAGAGACTAAGTGTTTTAGCTGAAACATCTCCTAAGTCAAGGGCTGTTTTAGCAACGTCAGCCGCTATTTTTCCGCAGGTTAAGCCGAAGATAACGCCGCCGCCTGTTGTGGGTTTAACTTGTGAGGCAACATCGCCTACTGCTAGAAAGCCGTTACTATACGCCTGACTTATTGGTCCAGCCAGTGGGATAGCGTGATAATTAGTGGTAATTATTTTTGCGCCTTTAACTTGTTTTTTAGCTACTGGGTGTTTAGTCATAAGATTTTTTAGATAATTTTGGGGGTTGCCATGGTTTGTTGCTAGTCCAAGTTTTGCTGTTCCATCTGGGCGGGGGATAAGCCAAGCGTAGAAGCCGGGTGCGCTACTGCCCATGTATACTTCAACAGCGTGTGGTTCAACGTCATGTACTTGATCAATTTCTGTTTCAACAGCATAGACTAGCCCTTTTCGGTCAAGTCCTCCAAGTTTAGTTTGTCGGAGAAGTCTTGAGCTTATACCTTCAGCGTCTATGGTTATTTTTGAAGGAATTATAGTATTGTTATCTTGGAGGTTTACGCCTTTAACATAGTTGTTTTCAATTTGTAGTGACTTGACAGTAGAGCCTACATGGAAAGTTGCTCCTGCCTGTTTTGCTTGGTCAGCTATGTATTGGTCAAATTTTGTTCTGTTTAAAGCGCAGGTTACAGGTTTTTTGAGGTGTATTGAGAATTTTGTTCCTGATGGTGAGTAAAAGTTGGCTGCGTTAAATGTGTTTTCTATTATTCCTTTAGGGAGAGGGTAGTATCCTAGTTTTTTTAGGCTGTGAATGCTTATGTGTCCTGCGCAGTGTGAGGGTAAGCCTATTTTGTGGTGTTCTTCGTAGACGTCTGTTTTTATGCCTAGCATTGCTAAGTGGCGTGCTGTATAAGAGCCGGCAGGTCCTGCGCCTATTATAACTATGTTTGATTGCTTGTTTTCTTGTTGCATCATTACATTGATGTCGCTAGTTTATTAAAAAGGAATCGAAAAAGAAA
>JAITBW010000029.1 GCA_031283385.1 Nitrososphaerota archaeon | reverse complement strand
GGGTGTTTAGCCTTTAATGACTGCTAAGGGTACAAGGCGTGCTACTTTAGTTGCTATGCCTACTTGGTCACTGACATCTGCTACGACATCAACATTTTTGTATGCCAAATCTGCTTCTTCAGCTAGTACTGTTGGACTTGCTGCTCTAACAGCTATGCCTCGCTTTTCAAGACCTGTTCTAATTTCTCCTCCCCAGTATTTACGTTTAGCCGCAGAACGACTCATTACACGTCCAGCACCGTGAGCTGTAGAGCCAAAAGTCAAATCCATAGATTTTTGACTGCCTACTAAAACCCATGAACATGTTCCCATACTGCCAGGAATAATAACCGGTTGTCCTTCACTTCTATAATCTGCTGGCACATCTTGATGACCTGGAGGAAAAGCACGTGTCGCACCTTTACGGTGAACCCACACTTTCTTTGTTACATTATCAACATTGTGGTTTTCAATTTTTGCAATGTTGTGAGCAACATCATAAACAAGTTTTAAGCCAAGTTTTTCCGGATCCTGCTTTAATATCTGCTGAAAACTTTGACGTACCCAATG
Organism: Nitrososphaerota archaeon; assembly: GCA_031283385.1. Lineage (GTDB taxonomy): Archaea > Thermoproteota > Bathyarchaeia > Bathyarchaeales > Bathycorpusculaceae > Bathycorpusculum. The sequence goes on along the minus strand of JAITBW010000029.1, from coordinate 7,015 downwards.
CATAATAGCCTGACGATTAACAAACGCATAATTTACAGCACAAGCCATAGCTTGATAATAATTATGAGCTTCCAGACTTGACCCCGGCGCACAGGCTAATTCTCTATCTGGAACACTTATCTTATATTTTTGAACAGCATGTTCCATAACACGCAGGTAATCTGAACAAACTTGATGACCATAACCACGTGAGCCACAGTGTATCATAACCATTACTTGCCCCTCATGAGTTATACCAAACGTTTTAGCTGTCTTTTGATTACAAATTTTATCAACTTTCTGAATTTCAAGAAAATGATTCCCTGAACCTAAAGTGCCTATTTGCGTTAAACCCCGACTCTTAGCCGTGTTCGAAACCATATCCGGATTAGCATTCAACATACAACTTTGCTCTTCACAATGCTCCGCATCTTCTTCCCAGCCTAACCCACGCTCAACTAAAAAATTCACACCATCAACAGTTAAACGATCTAGATCACTGTTACTTATTGCTAAATCCTTTCTACGACTACCCAAACCTGATGGAACATTACGAAAAACAGTTTCTGCAAGAACTGACAAATGTGGACGTACATCTTGCTCTGTAAGATTTGAAGATAAAAGCCTAACACCACAATTAATGTCATACCCAACACCTCCAGGACTTATGGCACCTTCATTATAATCTGTCGCCGCAACTCCACCTATGGGAAACCCGTACCCTTCATGTCCATCTGGTAAAGTAATAGCGTGTTTGTAAATACCTGGTAACTGTGCAACATTAGCACATTGCCAAAGAGTCCTATCGGTTTGCATTTTCTCAAGTAATGCTTTATTAGCAAAAACCATGCCTGGAACATGCATATCTTTTTTATACGGAGGAATTTTCCAAATACACTCCGAAACCATTTCTAAAGGCACATGCTCTGGTGCTGATCGTCCTTCATCTTCACCCAAAAACTTCACCAGCTACACAGAAAAGAAAAAGCTGCTATAAAACATTTAGGCAACCTTTTTCATCTGCACCTTTTTAGCATATTCTACAAAACCACTGATACTATTCTCTATCGCCATTTTACTGTAAATCTTGTGCCCCCGCAAAAAGCTCGAAAGCATATTCATTAATGGATCCTCTGTTAAAACGCATTCAACTATTTGTTCAAAGCTCTTATTCTGCGCTACTGCACTTTGCACTATTTTATCCCACATTAACAATTGCGCTTTATAACCTCGCAAACGTCTAATGGCATCATCAGTCTTTCCAAAATGAGTATAATACAACAATGAAGGACGATAACTGACAAGTTTATCTAATGACGCAATGGATGCTTCAAGATAAAATGGTGGTGGTGAAGTTGGTGATGTCAAGTTAAACTCTGGAAAATAAACTCCTCCAGCATCGCCTATGAAAATGCCATTATTGAAATTTTCATGAAAACTCAAATTATGTGAGGCATGACCTAATGTTTCAAAAAACGTCAATTTACCCTCCTCACCAAGATTAATTGTGCCCTCCGTCATAGAAACTATTCTATCCTGCTCAACAGGCTCTGGTTTTCCACAGATTTCACTTACAAATCCTAGCACAGACTGCGATGAAGCCCAAAGCTTTTCCGGATCAACCATGTGAGGACCACCTTTTGGGTGAACAAGAACTTTTGCATTTGGTAAATACTTAAGCAAAGTCCCCACACCACCGCTATGATCTATGTGAATATGTGAAACTGTCACGGTATCTACATCTTCCAAGTTTACTTTTAGCTCAGATAGACCACAGAGTAAATTGGGTATAGAACTAGTTGGACCTGTTTCAATAAGCATAGTCTTTTTAGCGGTTTTTATAACATAACACCCTATAAAATTTTTAAATCCGCCAGTTTCAAGATCAATTAAATACAAATTTTTTCCAATTTGTTTAGTATTATTAGTGTGCACGTATTGTCCTCTTAAAAGTTTAGTAACCGCGTTTATCAATAAAGATTTCCATAAATAGCCTATAGATTACACCATAAATTTATTATATAGTTCCCTTCAACATGAAGAATTAGCGGAGTCGTTAACGTGAAAGCTATTATCTTTGGAGCACCAGGAGCAGGTAAAGGCACTTATTCAACTAGACTTAAAGCCAAACTTGGCGTAGATGTTATCGCCATGGGCGACATTTTTCGCGCACAAGTAAAAGAAAACTCTGAATTAGGCAAAAAAGTAAAAAGCTACGTAGAAAAAGGAGCCCTAGTCCCCGACAACATTGTTGTCGAAGTGCTAAAACAACATTTAGCCAAAGTCCCACAAGGCGCAGGCGTAATCCTAGACGGATTCCCCAGAACATTAGAACAAGCTAAAACATTAGAAACAATTCTACAACTCGACGTTATACTATTACTAGACGTACCCGACTGGATAATAATCGAACGCCTCTCATCACGACGAACATGCAAAAACTGCAACGCCGTTTACAACATCAGATTCCTCAAACCCAAAATCGAAAACATCTGCGACAAATGCAACGGCGAACTATACCAACGCCCAGACGACAGCACAGACGTCATCAAAAACAGACTAAAAATCCACCAAGACCAAACAAGCCCACTACTTGTATACTACAAAGAAAAAAACATACCCATTATAACCTCAAAAACAACAGCCATCGACACACCACCCGAACCACTAGTCGAAGAAATGTTTGAAGCACTAAAAAAACTAAAACTAACCTGCTAAATATCTAAAATAAACTCTAACACTACCCTTCTTTCATTTTCCCGCATAACAGCCATACGATGATAAGTTACCGCCTTAACAGCCACCTTTTGAACATGCTTCCCAGACTGAAACTTTTCCCCCCAAACATGTGCTGTAAACCTAAATGAATCCGCCGTTTCAACCCAATCAACAATATGAAACTTTGAATACAACACACCCTTAATCTCAGAATTCACCAACAAAACTTCAAGCCAACTATACAAAAGCGCATAATAATCTTCAGCCTCCACATTTATTACCTCCTCCACTTCATGAGAAACATTCCCCGTCTTAGTTATCGTCTCAAACATAGCCAACGCAGCATTCTCAAAAGCCTCCTGCATAGAAACACCACAAGCCCTAACATAAACATCCGCAGTATGCTCCAAAAACTCAAACTTTCCTTCAAACTGTTTCTCACTCATAAACTCACACACTATACTAACAAAACACTACAAACTAAAAACACTTCCCAAAAACTAAACCACATTTTAACGCTATCAACAATTATTTTATAACGGTAACTCGCTAATGCCATTACTAAACTATTTGTAAGCTTACCGAAATAAACAGTTAACCGTTAAAAATTTACACGGTTTACTGCCCATCCAGTTAAAAAAAATGGATGTTTTAGAAATGCTTTGAAATTCTCTGAATTGCCGCGGTTGCTAGTTTTGCAGAGTTTTCAATATCTTGTATATTTAGCATTGCAGTTGGACTGTGAATGTACCGTGTTGGAATTGAAATGGTGCCACTTGGAATGCCTTGACGCGTTAATGATATTCTAGCAGCATCTGTAGTACCCATTAGACCAGACTCAAGCTGTATTGCAATTTTCTCCTCTTCAGCAGTATCTAAAAGCCAACGTAAAACTTTGGGATGCGTAATTAAACCTGAATCAGAAACTGTTAACGCTGGACCTTTACCAGTTTTAACACTCGTATCATACTCCCTAACCCCCGGCACATCACCTGCAACAGTAACATCTAACGCTAAGGCAACATCTGGATCAACACCAAAAGCCGCAACACCTGCACCACGAAGCCCCACTTCCTCCTGAACAGTACCCACAGCACACACAGTACAGTCAGCCTCACCTAAACGCTTAAGAGTTTCCACCATAGCTAAACAGCCTGCACGATTATCAAAAGCTTTACCCATAACCATATTCTCATTCAAAGCAACATACTTTGTATCAAAAACCACAGAATTACCAACAGTCACACCCAATTTTTCAACAGCTTCCCTACTTTCAACACCAATATCTATAAACAAATCATCAGCAGCCAACACTTTCCGCCGCTCCTCCTCCTTTTGAATATGAGGCGGCTTTGAACCAATAACACCATTATAAGCACCTTTTTTTGTATAAACAACCACTCTCTGAGCTGGAAGAATACGATCATCTATACCACCAACTTTTGAAAACTGCAAAAAACCCTCCTTTGTCACAGTCTTCACCATTAACCCCACTTCATCCATATGAGCCGCAATCATAATCTTCGGTTTGCCCTGCTTACCCTTTTTAACAGCAATAACATTCTCCAGCCTATCCACAGTAATCTCATCGACATATGGGCGCATGAGCTGAATTAATAACTCTCTAACAGAAACTTCATTACCTGTTACACCACATGCATTTGAAAGCTTTTCCAAATTCTCATTTAACGACAACTAATAACACCTTACTTGACAATTACAATACTTTAAAATAAATACTATTAAACAATACGCGCAAAAAACAAGAAACTATCAACCACTTAAAACATGTTAAAACTCCAAAACACACAACAAACGTTTGCGTCTGTCATTTAATAATACAATAATAACAGCGTGCAACACTTTTTACCAAACTTACGCTTTTCTATGTGCCTTAGAGTGTAAAAATAAAAATTATCTACACACTTGTTACTTATTTTTTGGAAAGGTTTATTTCATGCAATAACACTCTGATGTAAAAATACAGGCGGACAACATGTCCGTAGGGATGTGGCCGGAAGGCTGAACCGTAAACAAATAATACATCAGGTGAAAAAACAAAATGGCCTATAAATATATAGCAGATGAGTGGGCAAAGCCCGAGGAATCTTTTGTTGAAGAACTAATGCGACAACGCTTAGTACAATGGAGAAAACAACCAACCGTATTGCGTATCGAACATCCAACAAGACTTGATCGAGCACGCAAACTAGGCTACAAAGCAAAACAAGGCTTCGTAGTCGTCCGCACACGCGTAAGACGTGGTGGACTACGTAAAATAAGACCAAAAGCTGGAAGACGACCAAAACGTATGGGTGTCGCCAAATTTAAACCATCAAAAAGTATCCGACTTATTGCAGAAGAAAGAACTGCAAAAAAATTCCCTAACCTAGAAGTTCTTAACAGTTACTGGGTTGGCCAAGACGGAAGAAGCAAATGGTTTGAAGTACTTCTAGTTGATCCTAACAGCCCTGTCATACAATCAGACAAAGACATAAACTGGATTGTTGAACGTCAACACACAAGCCGTGTCTTTAGAAGCATGACCAGCGCAGGTAAACATGTAAGAGGCTTGCGCCACCGTGGACGCGGAGCAGAAAAAGTCAGACCAAGCCTCTGGAAAGGCGCAAGAAAACATGGAGAATAATAAGCATGTACGACATAAAACCAACCATTAAAAGACCCAATGGTAAAACAAAAGCTGGAAGAGGCTTCAGCCCTGATGAGTTAGCCCAAGCCGGTATAACCTATGCACAAGCTAACCAACTGGGTATACCCGTTGACTTTCGACGCAAAAGCGCACACGAAAACAACATTGAAGTCTTAAAAGCACACGTAGCTGCCAATAAACCTGAAGCATAACATTAATAGTGTTATACACCAAAAGAAAATCGGTGTCCAATGTCCCAAAAACTACCTATTAACTATGTCGATCTAAGAGCCTTTGCTCACGCAACAGAAGATCCAGAAAAAGTCTTAACAGCATTGCGCAATCTACTGCCAACAAATTTAGTGGAAACTATTCAATTCGAAAAAAACAATTTAACGGGACATCATGGAAACTCTATCACCCTTTTTACAATCCAGCTAACCGAAAAGCAGCTCCTTCCCACTTTACTTGAAAAAATCGGTCAAAACCTAAACGCTCTCGACAAAGAAAACCTAAACAACAACCTCAACCGTCACATAGAAAAAACCAACCTATACCTACGTTTTGACAAACAAGCAACATTTTTGGGAAAAATCAAATTTGCGCAAGACGATCCTATCCACCTTAAAATTCATTTTAAAAACAAAACACATGAAGAAATTCTGGAGATTCTCAAAAAATATGGGTTACTGCCATGAAACGCTCCTTTGCTGACCTACACCTAAAAATTACCCTAAAAGAAACCCAAACACTTCATAACACAATACATCGCACCGCAAAATTTGGTTACCATTACATTGCTATTCCTTTTTCTCTTGAACCATCCATGGAAGAAATTGAGAATTTAAAAACCGTATGCAAAAATGCCGGAATCGAACCAGTTTTAAGGGCTGATTTGTATCCCCGAAACGAAAATGATCTTATGAATAGCCTACGCAGATTAAGACGCAAATTTGACATAATTTGTGTCCTTTGTGATAATAAAGAAATTTCGCGTCAAGCTGCTAAAGACCGGCGTGTGGATTTATTAAATTTTCCAAACTTTGACTATCGTAAACGTTTTTTTGACCGTTCTGAGGCTGAACTTGCCCGTAGTGGAACTGCAGCTTTGGAAATTGACATCAAACCATTGCTTGTTCTGGCAGGTCCCGCACGTATTCGTTTTCTTTCTTGTTTACACCGTGAAATTGCAATTGCCAAAACTTTTGGCGTGCCATTGATTGTTTCAAGTGGTGCAACTGAAGAGTGTTTTATGCGTATGCCTCGAGATATGGCAAGTTTATCGTATTTGTTTGGGTTAAGTAATGCTGAGGCTCTGGATGCAGTTTCATCTAATCCCTTGTCGATTGTTCTGCGTAACCGTGAAAAACTTGATAACAGTTTTATTGCTCCAGGAATCCGTATTGTTAAGGAGGGTAATGATCTGTGAAGCGTGTGAAACGACGTTATTTGGCGTTACAATTGGAAACGGATGGTGTACCGTCTGAGAAAGAGTTAATGGATGCAGTTTGGGGTTCTGTTGTTCGTCTTCATGGTGAAGTGGGTGCTAGTTTAACGAGTATGGCTCTGATTGATTTTGATACTTCCGATAAGATTGCAGTAGTTCGTACATCGCTTGAAACGCTGGATTCTGTTCGAGCTTCGTTAGCTTGCATTACAATTGTTGCA
>JAITBW010000171.1 GCA_031283385.1 Nitrososphaerota archaeon | reverse complement strand
TAATACGTCAACGTTTGCGTCCACGATCTCGCCTGGGGCAACAAATGTCTTGTTTGATGCTTTAGCTAAGATTTTTTCTGTAATATTCATGTCGTTTCTTCTCTATTATTCTGTTTTTTATTCTGTAAACATTAGAGGGTAAATCTCTAAATGGGGGATGTGTCTCAAAGTTAAAGGGGGAAGGTTAAACTTTTCCATTCTGTAAATTTTTTTACTCGTCAATCCTGATGGATTTAGCGCCTCTGGATAAGGCTGTTATACCTGTTCTTGCGAGCTCTAGAACGCCGAAGGTTATCATCAAGTTTAGGAACGCGTCGATTTTGTCGGGTCCACCGGTAATTTCTACTGTTATGCTATCAGTTGAAACATCAATTATTCTGCCACGGAAAACGTTAACAAAGTTGATTACGTCAGAGCGTTCTTTGGAACTTGTAATTTTTACTTTTATAAGAGCAAGTTCACGCATGACAAAGTTACCTTGTTCTAATTCTTCGACAGTTAAGGTGTCAATTTGTTTAGCTACTTGTTTGACAACTTGGTCAAGAGTTTTTTCATCTGCATTCACTGTGATAGTCATACGAGCAATGTCTTGTTGTTGTGTAGCTCCGACAGTTATGCTTTCAATGTTAAAGTTCCGTCGTCTAAACAGGTTAGCAACAGAATGCAATACACCTGGTTTGTTTTCGACTAGAACAGATATTACTTTTGTTTTTTCAGATTCCATTAATAGTCACCTCGCTGTTGGGGTAATCCATAACCTGGAGGCACAAAAGGCACCACGTCAGTTTCTGAGCCAATAGGCACATCAATAACCGTTGTAACTTTACTGCTCATTGCGGTTTTAACCGCGTTTTTAAATTTGTCTATTGAGTCAACGCGTATACCTTGCGCACCATACGCTTCAGCTAGTTTGACAAAATCTGGTGTTTTACCCAAGTTAATAGCATTATAACGTCGATCATATAGAGTTCTTTGCCACTGAGCGACCATACCTAACACGCTATTATTTAGCACAATTACAATTACAGGAATGTCTTCCATAACACTGCAGGCTAATTCTTGTTCAGACATTATAAAGCTACCATCACCTGCGATGTCAACAACCATACGGTCTGGACAGGCTACTTTGGCACCAATTGCTGCAGGGAAACCAAAACCCATTGTTCCAAGTCCACCTGAGCTTATGAAAGTTCGTGGTTGTAGTGCTTGCATGTAGAGCGCAGACCACATCTGATTTTGTCCGACCTCTGTTGTAATTATACCATTCTGTGGTAATAGTTTGCGTAGTTCCGATAATAACGCCTTTGGTACCAGATCATGGGGGTTTTCTTTTAACAGTGGGCTTAATTGTTCTTTGACCTCTTTGGCACGTTTTGTCCAAGCTTTACCTTCGCCTTTCTTTAGTTTCTCTGAAATAGCTGTTAGTAACATTTTTAGTGAGACTTTTGCGTCGGCAACAATGGCTATATCTACCTCTATGTTTTTGTTGATTTCTGCGGCGTCTATATCTATCTGAATTTTTTGTGCGTCTTTTGCAAATGTGTCCAAGTTGGTGGTTGCGCGGTCAGAGAGTCTGGTTCCAATTGCCAATAGGACATCGGCTTCGCTGATTAATCTGTTAGCTGCAGGGTTGCCATGCATTCCTATGCTGCCTAAGGATAATGGATGGTTTTCAGGGAAAGCTCCTTTGCCCATGAAAGTGGTTGTTACAGGTGCCATTAGTAAATCAGATATTTTGATTATTTCGTCAGAAGCTCCTGCGGCTATGGCGCCTCCTCCGATTAACAATATGGGGCGTTCGGCTTTTGCCAAAAGGTTCGCTGCTTGATTGACTTTAATAGGGTCGGGTGGTTGTGGTGTTTTGTAGCTTCTAATGTTGTGTTTATCAGTAAATTTGACTTGGTCAATGTTTGATTGTACATTTTTGGGTAAGTCTATTAGGACAGGTCCTGGTCTGCCGGTTGTTGCGATATGGAAGGCATTGGTTACTATTTGAGGGATCTCGGATACGGTGCGGGGTTGGTAATTGTATTTGGTAATTGCAGTTGTTATGCCCATGATATCTGCTTCTTGAAAGGCATCTCTGCCGATCATGTAACTTGAGTTAACACCACAAGTTGGGATTTGTCCGGTTATAGCGATTATGGGGCTGGAATCTAGGTAAGCGTTTGCTATACCTGTTACCAGATTTGTAGCGCCTGGACCGCTGGTTGCCAGACATACACCCGCACGTCCGCTAGCTCGTGCATATCCTTCAGCTTCATGTGCAGCACACTGCTCATGGCGAGCGAGTACATGTCGAATTTTTTTGTTATCATAAAGGGCATCGTATACGGGAAGAATTGCGCCTCCTAAAATTCCAAAGATTGTATCAACATTTTGGCGTTCAAGAGATTCTAATAGTGCTTGTGCACCAGACATTTTTGGCATTTCAACTTGGTCTCCTATGCTTTAAATTGACATTTAAACTGACGGGTACATAAAAATTGTTTAAGAAATGAGAGGCACCTTTAGAGATAAATCTAGGAAAATTGTAGATTAAATACCCGACGATCCCAGCTATTGAGGTGACGACCCCTCATATTATTGCCTCTTAAAGTTATATAACTGGAAATAACCAATTGTACAAATAAAAACCTATCGGTAACCAATTTTACAAGGTGAAAACAAATCTCCAACAAACAAATTTGTTCCTCTACCGCCTCAACGCTATAAAAAGTCAAATAATAAAATATGGGGAAATATTAAACGAAAAAATTACAGATTATGTTTTACTGTTTATGTTGCTATAATCTGTTATGAGCACATTTATGCAGCTTATAACTGCATCTAGGCTAGCTTTCACGATATCTTCATGTGCACCTAAAGCAGTAGCAATTCTGGAGCCTTTACGCATATTTACCATTACTTCAACAATCGCATCAGTTCCACCAGTAATTGCCTTAACATTATATTGTTCTAATTCAATAGCTTCAGTTTCTTTTATAGCATCTTTCACCGCATTTATAGCCGCATCAACAGGACCAACACCTACGGCGGTACCACAAACAGTTTTACCAGTTACACATAAACGAACAGATGCATGGGCAGTTGTTTTATCACCGCCAGAAAAAGACATTTCTATAAGTTCAATAGTTTTAACGCCGTCAAGACCCATAACATTTTCAGCTATGGATAACACATCAGCATCCATGACGTTTTTGCCTTTGTCACCAAATTCTTTTACGCGCTGAAAAATTTCTTGGAACTGTTCATCAGTGGGTTTTATACCCATACTAGCAAGATCAGCCTTTATTGCATGTGAACCTGAATGCTTACCCTGCGAAATGTGACGAGTACGACCTACAAGAGCCGGCGAGAAAGGCTCATATGTTGAAGCGTTAGCAAGCACACCCTGCGTATGAATACCAGATTCATGTTTAAACGCGTTCTCACCAACAACTGCCTTATTGGGCTGCGTATTAACACCAGTTAAACGTGAAACCAACTGAGAAGTACCATAAAGAAGCTCAGTTTTAATAGACAACTGCTTCTGATAAAGGGCATGAAGCGTTACTACGATTTCTTCAATAGCGGCATTACCTGCACGCTCACCTAATCCATTAATTGTTCCATGAGCTACCTGAGCACCAGCACCAAGACCTGCCACAGTATTAGCAACAGCCATACCAAAATCATTATGACAATGCACCCCAACAGGCACCTTAATTTCCGCAGTTAATTTCGTAAAAAAATCATAACAACGATCAGGAGATAAAATACCCACGGTATCACACGGAGTAACACGATCCACACCACAGTCCGCTGCAGTCTGAAAAACTTGAAGCAGATAATCAAAATCAGAACGCGTAGCATCCTCAGCAAGTAAATCAACTTTTAATCCATGACTCTTAGCATACGTTACACAGTCTTCAGTAAGTTCCAAAATTTGGCTACGTGTTTTATGCAGTTTTTGCTCTATATGTAAATCAGAAGTAGGTATAATAATGCTCATAGTTTGAGCCCCACTATTTATGACCACATCGATATCATTTTTTGTACCTCTACCAGCACTTGCCACCTCAGCCCGTAAACCTTGTTGTGCTATTAAACGAACAGCTTCGAACTCGCCTTTAGAAACTGCAGCAAACCCTGCTTCAATTACATCCACACCGAGTTCATCAAGCTGTTGAGCTATTCGTAATTTACTTTCAGGTACAAGAGACACACCTGGCGTTTGTTCACCATCACGTAAAGTGGTGTCTAAAAATTGTATACGATTTGGAAAGCGATTAAATAAAGCAATACCCCATTTGAAGTCACTTCACAAGTTTCACCGTAAGCATAGATATAAAATTTATGCAAAAAAATTTTGAACAAAGTACTCAATACAAACATAGAAAAACTACGAAGAAAGTAATGAAATGAAAGAAGTAGTGTCGGCTTTCCCGATTTCACGCGGCCGAAGACCGCACTACAGTTGGGAACGGAACACGGTTTAACTTCTGAGTTCGGAACGGGATCAGGTGGAACCCGCGCCCTATGGCCGACAACTATGCTAACCATTTCAAGAGAACCTTATATATCTTTAGTACATAAGTCACAAAAAAATACACGGTTAAACATCATTCATTGTGCACTTATTAAAACGTAGCAATCCATTACACCAGTCATGTTTCATAAACAGGTAAACAACGCTCTAGCATAAACAAACACCATGTTGTAAAAATATTAAAACAGATAATATTTATGTTAACATTTAAACCGAACAGCAACTCGATATTCTAACGAGTAATGTATCAAAAAATTGAAAAACAAGTAAGGCATTATTTAAACTAATATAGGAAGGAAAAATGAAAATGAGTAACGAAGTTGATATGGCAACTATTCAGTTAAATGGAGATAAAATGAATTTTCTGTTAAGTAAAAAAGATTTCAAAACAGGCAGTCGTGGTTATCACGCTCAAGGTAAAATGATGTCGAACGGCAAAAACTACCAAGTAAACATACTTGTCGTTGAAATTGGCTCCAAACCTAAAGAAGAGAAAAAGTAAAAAA
>JAITBW010000149.1 GCA_031283385.1 Nitrososphaerota archaeon | reverse complement strand
AGGTCTTGTATCAAGGTGTCAGCAAAGTGTTTTGTTAGAGGGATTAGACGTAAGACAAGAAGTATTGGTAAAACGGCCGCTAAAACCCCCACAAAAAATAGGCGTGTCACACCCATTACCAATGTCAACATGAGCAGGGATGCAACAAGCATTATGAGTATGCCGCTAAAGAAAAAGCCTGTAAAGGGGTCTAAATTGGGCAGGGGAATGGTTCCTACGCCACCCGTTCCATATCCCACTATTATATCTATAACACTGCCAGAGGAGATCAAAAGACCCGATCCTCCAACGGAAGGCCAGCCCACAAACAAATTAATAGCTCCTGCAACAGCATTGTACACGGGTTGGCAGGCAAAAATTAAGATTAACGTAAAGACACTATTCATTATGATGTTGGATGCTGTGCCTTCGTTCATTATTCGAAAATTCTCAAGCACATAACAAATAGCCGCTATGATCAAAACTATGGCAAACATTGCAAGCGCAATAGTACGCATAACACCAAACACATACGTTATAGGTACTCCAAGTTGCTGTCCCAAAGTCCCCCCACTACTGTTGGGTGCAGATATCAGGGGTAATTCTAGAAGGTAGGAGTAGATGCCTTCAGGGCCACCAATTATTACATTGAATAATGTTGACATGATCACGGGTGTTGCAAGATAAATAACAAGCATAGTAATGGTGAAAAACGCAATGAGAATACCTGCATCCACCCCAAGCAAAGCACGTTTAGACTTTAACCTACAAATTATGTCTTGGAATTTTTTACAGACACGTTCATCACGCCAGAACTGAAACTTCAACTACTGCACCATAAAAAAGACCACCACCATTTTAAAAACAAGCAAACACGTTTTTAACCAACCCTCCTTATAGCTAATTTGTATCCCATCAATATGAAGGATAGAAAAGAAACTCAGCCGAAATTAATAGTCATCAAAAACATAACGCTTAAAAAGTCTCCAGAGCATAATGCATGTGTAATTGTGTCTTGTAGACACCCCCGTAACGTGGAACAAAGAGGAAAACCTCTTTTTCCACCCCCGTATAATTTATGCTGGAATTATTGTTATTGCGTAGTCTTTTAGCAACCTTTTTGCAGATAAACTGTCTAAAATAGATTTAAAGTCAGTCTCCAACTGTCCTGTTTCATAACTCTTTTCTAGATTTACTGCATAATGACCCAAAGAATTATTTGCCAAACGCAAATAAGCGACCACTAAAAGCTTACACTCCCTTTGAGGACGCAGCCATAAACCATTATCTTGCCCTGTATGGACACGTTGTGCAACATCTTTTCCAGTAAATTCAGAAACACGAGGAAAAAACACACTATGTAAAATAGACGAAACAGGATCCCCAAAAACTCTTAACCCATCAAATTTAGACTTTCCCACAAGCTCTACATCTTCATACTGATCCACCCAACCATATTTAAAATAAGCACGAATAAACTGATCATCAACATCATATAGTTGACCAAGTACATTTGACCCAAAAACATTTACTTTATTCTTTTTTGCCTTCTCATTAAGACACTTTACTATCTTTAGCATATTTGAACTATCATCACTACACTCGTCGATAATCGTTTTAACATTTGAAATCGGCAAATCTTGAAGAGAACCCTTACACAAATCTAACCTCAACAGTACACTCATTTCGTCTAAACTAGCTTTCTCTGCTGACTTTGACAATATCTTAAGAAAACTAGTCGCATTATCATCTAAAACCGACAAAAAATCGCTATAACCCTTAGTTCCAACAAATTGCTTAAATGCAACATCAAGTAACTCTTTATCAAAATTAAGATAAAGGTTAATTGTTTTTCCATCCAACTTACAGTTTTGCGCTGCAATATCAAAAGCAAACCGACAAAGCATGTTAATTTCTAGAGGCATACGCCCTGTAGTCATTATTACATGCCTATCAAAATACACGTGAAAAACGTTTAGCTCATATGTATGGTTATATTTCTCTAAAATTATTTTTTGACTAATTTCAATGGGCTTTTGTATTGCTTCCAGAGCCGTTCGGTCATCAGGATAGGGACCTAAATCAATTTTTAAAAATCCTCGTGGCAGAGGTGAGAAGACATTACTAACATCATCTAAAAGCTGACTAGTCCCTGCGATAACAACAGCAATTCCAGGCGTATTTTGGAAGACACTTTTAAAAATCTGCATTAAATTCTTATTCAGAGTAAGACAGGTGCCTTCATCAAAAAATAAAACTGCACCTTTGCGGGTATCTTTTTTACCTTTAGTCTCAATTAGCTTTATGTAATCTGCTAAACCATCGCGAAGCGCAATCGATGGAAAAGATTTAATGTTTTCTTTAGATGCATGGGCAATAAAGTTCAGGCCAGGTAAACTGATATCTATTTGGCCATCGATTTTAAGTCCTTTGAGCATATAGGTTACTTTATCAACTAGATCATTTTCAAGAAGGCCTGAATTTTTAGCGGCCTTTAACAGTTCAGTTAGAATTAGATCAATGAATAATAGTTCTGACTCTGGTTTTACCATGTTTTCAGTTAGAGTGATTTTAGCGCAACTAATTTTGTTCTCTGTTAATTTTCTTATCAATGCGTCAAGAAAGCTTGTTTTGCCTACGCCTTTTCCGCCAAGTACTAAAATGCCGCCAACGCCTCCATTTAGGATTTGTTCGCATGTGATGTAGGCGCTCTCCATCTCGTCTTTACGGTCAAAGAATAATTCTGGTCTAACAACTTGTCCTAAATGGAAGAATTGGTTTGCTATTTTGACTTCTTTGACTATTTCTTCTCGGTATGCCACTATACTCCCCACGCAGCTCTTAAGTACATTTATAATTTATGTTCTCTGTTTTATATAGTAGTTGACTGTTTAAAGTCAATATGCAGAGGTTTTATAGCATAACATAACAGGTACAGGATAGTATTTGTAAGTTGTCGTTGCCTCTTGTTTGTAGCTTGTTAATTTTAGTTTGAATGTGTTGCTGTTGATGTTTTACAGGGTTATTGTTTTGCTCGTATCATATACAGAAGAAAGCTCACAATTATTGTAATGATTGTAATAGCTACGAGGTATATTGTGACTTCGCTTAGTGGAATTTCCCATTTAGGTGCAGAGTAGGGGCTGATTGGGGTGATTTGATGAAAGGTGGTGCCCCAGATGTTTGTTGCTTCCACATAAAGTAGTGCTTCGTCTTGTTTTGTTAGGGCGGTTACGGTTTTGTCTTTTTGCACTGCAATTTGTGTTTGACCACAAAATCCTAAAATGTCTTCAAAGACTGTGCTATATCCTTGGTAGTATTGGTAGAATTGTTCATGTTCAGGGGACATCTGAACTTGTTCTTGGGGCAAGGCTAATTGCAGGGTTTTAAGCAGTTTAAGATCAAGCTGGTTTTTTTGAAGGGCATTCAAGTTTTCTGTGGGTAGGTTAGTTATTTGATAAACTGTTATGTTGGTTAGTCCTCCAAGTTCTGCTGGCGCATCTAGGTTTAGTATGGTGTTTTGAGAGCTATCTGATAGGACGGTTATTTGTAGGGGTGAGTTGGAATCAAAGTTTAG
>JAITBW010000100.1 GCA_031283385.1 Nitrososphaerota archaeon | reverse complement strand
ACAGATTGGAAAAGTCACATACATGCTCTATTTAGCCTTAGAAGACGAAGAAGCCCATGCAAAATTGGCAAAAGTTAGTTTAGATAAATTTTACAAACGTTGGACCCGTTGCCTAATTACAATGCCTAAAATCCTATTGGGCGAAAATATAGTATAACAATTCACTTTGCACTACTTTTTCCAAAAAATGCGCACTTAGAAAAGGATAAGACAATACTGGTATGTTCAATGAGATTTGTTACTGTACTGCCTGTATTCCCCATGAGGTCTTACCGTATTTATAGGGTGCAAAACTTGTGGTTACAGAGTTTTTGGTTGCTTTAGTTTTTCTGTTATTGGTCTTTTTGTAAGCAATTTTCTGTATTTTTCTAAAAGTAGCGTTGTAACTTCGATTTATCGAAATATTTTTATTAATTTACCTCTTTTAGGCTGTAATAAGGATGGGTAGTACATACGGGAAATAAACAGGAATGTAGCAGTTGTTATTTTTCTTGTCTCTATCATTTTATTATTGTTATGTACTACTAGTTGTTTTTGGTCTCAACAATCTGTTGTTGCTCAAAGAACTGTGGGTACAATTACGGGTTTGAGTATGCCTTTTCAGGTTGCTATTACTCCAAATGGTGCATATGCGTATGTTACTAGTGGCGGTACAGGTTCAGTTTGGGTGATAGATACCGCGTCAAATGATGTTGTTTCTAAGATTACAGGCGGAAATGACCCTTTTGGTATGGATTTTACGCCTAATGGTGAATACTTGTATATAACAAATGGGGGAAGTGACACCGTTTGGGTAGTAAATACTGCTACAAACACTGTAGTTGACAATATACCTGTCGGAAATGGTCCTCATGGGTTAGCTATAACGCCAGATGGTGACTATGCATACGTCACAAACTTTGGCAGTCACACAGTGACAGTAATAAATTTAGCTCTAAACAAAGCCGTAGGCTCTGTACCTGTGGGAAGTAACCCTCAAGGCGTAGCTTTTACACCCGACGGTAAATACGCATACATAGCAAACTTTGGTATAGGAACAGTTTCAGTAATAGACACAGCTACTACCACTATGATAGATACTATATACGTCGAAGCAGGCCCCATAGATGTGTCCATAACACCTAACGGCAAATACGCATACATATCAAACTCTGGCAGCGGCTCAATATCCGTAATCAACACAGACACAAACACAGTAACCACCACCATAAGGGGATTTCTACAACCCTTCCATATCGCCATAACCTCTGATGGCACAACAGCTTACATTGCAAACGGCAGCGGCGATTGGATATCTACCGTAAACATTACCACAAACACAATAACTAACAAAATAACCGTAGGAAAAGGCCCCTATGGCGTAGCACTAACACCCGATGACGCATACGTCTACGTCGTAGACTTCTGCGGCCCAACAATATCAATAGTTGACCTAGAAAAACAAAAAACAAACAACACAACAACATCATCACCACCGCCTATTACATCATCACCGCCGATAATTGTAAACCAGTTTTCCATACCAAATTTAAATGGAAACATAAATTTTGCAACAAACAACACTAATTCAAACGCAATACTAGAAAACAACACATGGCAATTTACCAATTTACACATTGATCCATCACCAGTACCATTTGAACAATTCAAAGCCTCAACACGAAACACTAACATAACAATACTCTCATGCAACACAGTTCGCACATTAGATTTCCAAAGCATAAAGCTAGACTATACAGTTGAAGAAGGCGAAGGTAAACAAGTATTCAATTTTGGATCACACCCACAAGAAGGCGGCTATGTTGAATGGCGCATTATATGCGACCAAGCTTCACTAACTGAAGGCAAGGACTGGAGTGTTTCAGATAATAATGAAACAATCACAGTGAATGGAGCAAAGGGCAAGGTAAGTGTTATTCAGTATTACTTTTCAGACTCTTTCCATCAGCCCGAGTTAACATTTATCGAACAACACTTAGTAACTATTACAATAGGCGTTACTTTAGCAACAATATTACTTATTGCCGTTCTTGTTAAAATAAAAAAAGATAGAGAAATAACCAAAGAGGAGACTCCATAGCATGTCATGGGAGCTTCCCGCTAACATTGTAATACCCCTACTTATAGCAATAACATGTTTAGGAATATTTCTTATTCTAAAGTTAACAAAAGATAAAACACGCAACATCAGCAGACTACGACTATTCATTCAAATAATTGTCATACCCATAATGTTTCTAGGCCTCTTTATAGGCCCATTTAATACACCCCTATGGCAACCTATGGGAACCTCGCCACGTAGTCTACTATTTGGAGCAGACTTTTTTGGAACACAATTCCCAGACGGCTTAACAGTACCTTTCATGGCCTGCTATTACTCTAACGGACGAACAGTAACATGCGGATTATGGCAACTTCAAGCATACATTTTCCCATACTTCAACTACGCAAACGGATACGACGCCATATACTCAATAGCAGGCATAGAAAAAATAGCCATGGTCATAGCCCTACTCATAGGCGCATCAGTACTTTTCGGCAAAGCATTCTGCGGCTGGATATGCCCATTTGGCCTCT
The DNA here is from genome assembly GCA_031283385.1 of Nitrososphaerota archaeon. Taxonomy (GTDB): domain Archaea; phylum Thermoproteota; class Bathyarchaeia; order Bathyarchaeales; family Bathycorpusculaceae; genus Bathycorpusculum. The sequence goes on along the minus strand of JAITBW010000100.1, from coordinate 2,368 downwards.
ACATGGACGTGCTAACACGAATCCGAAAAGCGTTTCACTTCAAACGCTTCCACATCTCAGACAACTCAAACGCCAAAATCGCACAACTACGCTACATTGCCCTAGCAGCAGCTCTAATCCTAAGCGTAGTCCTCTCATCATACGCAATTTTCGGCACAGAATTCATAACAGGCACAACACCCGCAGGCCCCACAGGCCAATCAGGCTACAGCGGAGCCCTAAATGAACCCTTTTGCATAGTCTGCCCCATGAGACCATTATGCATACTAGCCGAATGCAGCGTTGGGTTAATGAAATTTTCATACATAGCCGATATAGCATCTGTATCACCTTTTTGGGTATCTAGCTTTTTATGTCTCATCACTAAATCTTACAATACTAATTATCATAACAATATTAGCCCTAATGCACAGACGTATTTTTTGCAGAATCTGCCCCTTAGGCGGACTAATCTCACTATTTAGCACATTCACACCGTTTAAACAAATAGCACTAACAAAATTAACGAAAAATGAACAAAAATGCACAAAATGCGGCATATGCAAACGCGCATGCCCAACACAAGCAACCGCCGTCTACGATAAAAAAGGCGGCGACGTAACAGAATCTAAATGCATTCTCTGCGCAAGATGCGTAGAAATATGCCCATACAAAGACGCACTAAGCATAAAAATCGCAGGACAAACAGTCATAAACTCACGAGACTGGCTAGAACAAACAAACTACACATAACACACTATGTTTAGAAAAAACTTTTTTTGCCTCCATAAAAGAAGGCAACAGTGTTGCTTGTTTGCTTGTTAAAACAATTTAACAAACAATAATTTAGAGGTCTATGGTGTCGTTTTGTTTTGGTATGCAAACGTCTGTCATTTCGCCAATTTTTTCTGATAACGCCTCTGCCTGCTCTAGATCGCCGTGAACAAGAACCGTCCGAGATGGCTTTAATTTATTTACAATCTCAATTAATTGATTTTGATCTGCATGACCCGACAATTCAATTTGCTTAACTAATGCTTTTACATCAAATGTATCGTCTTCAATTTTAAAGAAGCCTTCTTCCTTAGCAGTTTTTAATGGACTATCAGGAGGTAAGTAGCCGCTTGTTAGAATAACCGAGTTATGTTTATCACCTGCCCAGTCTTTTAAAAGCCGCAAACTTGCACCCGCATGTCCAAAGCCAGAGGTGCAAATTACAATGGCGGGTTCTTCAATTTGAGCTGTGCGATATAGATGTTTTACGTGTCTATATCTGAAGGGCGCTTTTTGTTTACGAACTTCTTTGGTAAATAATGATTTATAATGATTGTAGTAATCACTTATTCTATGTGCTAAATTTGAAATAGTATACACATTGTAGCGCGGTAAGAAACCATTTGATATGGCAAGATCAAGCCGTCTGGCCATTTCTTGACTTCTATGGAACGCAAATGTGGGAATCAAAACGTTTCCTTTATTGTCCATAGTTTTTAGCAGATCTTCCATAAGTTCATCTATTAACTTTTGTCTGGGAGCTCGCACTTTGCCTCCATATGTTGACTCTGTAATTAACATATCAGGCCTTTTAGGCAAAGTATCAAGTTTACAACCTTTCAATATTTCAGTATCATGCACACAAATATCGCCAGTATAAACAATTTTTTTCCCCTCTGCCTCTATACTTGTCACTTTAGCACCTGCAACATGACCTGCCGGTTGAAGTTTAATTTTCATACCTGCTAAAGCTATAGCATCACGAGCCCACCAACATTGACCTATTTTATCTGCATGATGATCTTTATATTCAAAATTTCCCTTTTCCGTTTGAATATTTACCATATCATGCAGTAAGTCTACAGTTACATCACGTGTAATTTCAGCACCAACAATCGTAGGACTATGCTTAGATAAACTTAACAAACTACCCGTATGATCCAAATGAGCATGACTTATAACTACCGCATCAAAATCTGTTGGAAGCTTTTTAGTTTCCCCTTCATCAAGTTTTATACCATAATCTAACGCAACTTTACATGAATCCGTCTCAACAGATATACATGAGCCACCAACTTCTCTGGCTCCACCAAGGATTTTAATTTCCACTTTTATATTCTCCAAATAATGCAAGCTCTTCCAAAAACTGATTAACAGCCAATTCAAAGCTTAACAAGTTAAATTTACGCTTGTTTCACCCGAAAAAGAACAATGAACCATATTAAGCTATTGACTAAATAAATAAGGTTAATCATACAAACACACCTCTTAACAAATTTTTGGTTGTGTCTTCTAATCGTTTAGTTTTCTGTTCTATGTTGTCGTTATTTTTATGATGGTGTTGCTTGGGCTTAAGTATTTCTCTTTCATCTCCACAAAAGTTCGTTTGTTGCAG
>JAITBW010000138.1 GCA_031283385.1 Nitrososphaerota archaeon | reverse complement strand
GCATGGAAAAAACCATGCTTAGGGATACGACATTTATCGTGATGCCATAATAGTGCTTGCTAGTGGTATGCGTGATGGACAAACGTATGAGCAGGTTCCGCAGCCGATGCAGTCTTTGTTCCAGAGTTTTTCTACTTTGTCAAAATCTGGCTTCATGATTGCATTGTAGATCATTATTGGATGAAGTTTAACTGGGCATGCACTAATGCATTTTGAGCAGTGGATACATGCTGTTTGTTTTTGGACTGCTTTACATCTGCTTTCGGAGAATGCTATGATGCTTGAACTGCGTTTAGTTATTGGTGCTTCAGTTGTTGGAATTGCATGTCCCATCATAACTCCGCCGACGACAACTTGTCCGATATTGTTCATATCGATGTTGTTTTGGTTAAAGATGTCGCTTATTGGAGTACCGATTTTCACTAACAAGTTTTTAGGTTGTTCGATATCACCATTGAATGCTACTACTCGACTTATGAGTGGTTCGCCTTCGAATACTGCGTTTGCAATTGCATTAATTGTAGCAACGTTTTGAACAATGCAACCCATTTCATATGAGCGTTTTGATGGTGGTGTTTCGTAACCGAAGAGTGCTTTTTGTAGAATACTTGCATCGCCTTGTTGATATTTGAAGTGCCCTGCGACTACTGTTGTATCTGGCTCATTGCCAAAAACTTCTTGTAGTTTGGGTATTGCTTCTGCTTTAGACACTTTTGTTGCAATTGTTACTTTTGGATTACCTAGTATCTTTTTGAGCACATTTACACCGCGTAACAAGTTTGCAGCTTTTTCGATGAGTAAACGTTCGTCAGCTGTATCGTATGGTTCGCCTTCTGTTGTATTTACGACCAAGTTTTTGATCGGAAATTCCGTTGGGGGTGATAGTTTTATGTGTGTCGGAAAGCCGGCGCCGCCAAGACCAATGATACCTGCCTCATGGATTATTTCAAGTAAATCATCTGGTTTGGTTTTTCCTATTTCTGATTCAGAGATAGGTGAGAATTCGTTGGCTTTAGTGTTTTTACCATCATTTTCGATAAAGATTGCGTCTGCGAAGGATTCGGAGCAGTGACTGAAGATTGTGCCTATTTTAACGACTTTACCAGAGATTGGGCTATGTATGGGTGAGCTTATGCGTTCTTTGGAACTAGCGATTTTTTGTCCTATTGCTACTGTGTCATCAACAGCTACAAGGGAAGAAAGAGGTTTTCCCGAGTGCTGGTTTAGTATGACTATCGCAGTTTTTGGGTCTGGGAAGGTTTCAATGGGTGTTATACGTGCTTTTTCTTTGACTTCTTTTATATGTTCATACGGCATTTTGTTCATCTCCCAAAGGGCTTATGGATTTCTATACGATCCAATAGCGGCACAGTCAGGTTCATTATTATTAATGCAAGCAGTGCGCCTCCAAAGAAATTCATGTATGTTTGAATGAGCACTGTTAGTACACCTAAACCTATACCGAAGAGTATCTGTCCAGTCCGCGAATATGGTGTTGTAGCTGGGTCAGTGGCCATGAAGAATGCTAAGAATATTGAGCTGCCGATAAACAGTTCGAATAGTAATCGTGTCAGTGGATCTCCGCCGTAAATGCCATACATAACAAGAGACATTACAGCAACGCTTCCAAGGTATGTAGCAGTAATTTTCCATTTAAAGTAGTCACGTAGCAAGAAAATCAGCACAGCACCTACAATTATTACAGCAATGCTAGATGCTCCACCAGGCCAGCCATGGAATTTCGTTAGAAGCATTATAGAGTTTAGACTACCAGGATCTGCGGCACCAGGTAAACCATAGCAACCTTTGAGAGTTTCGCCAAATGTCCAAGACATTCCCATATACTCAGTCACTAGATTGCTTGTAAGTTTGGGCATACCTATGCCACCTGCATCGAGTGCAGCCCAGTGTTCTTTTACAATGAATGTTGAAGTTAGGAATGGTAACAGTATTAAGAGTTTTGCAGCAGCAGCAGGATTAACGAATTTACGACCTTTCATACCTTGTAGTTTTTTGAAGACGACAAGACCAATGAATGAAATCAAAGCCACATAGATAAAGCAGCCAGGAGCGCACAATGTTGAAATTGGCATCATTTCGCCCGCGGCCATTGTAGGAACACCAATTGAGTAAGAAAGCGCAACAATTAAACCGAAAACTGCAGCGGACATTGTGTTTATTTCACTATCAGCTGCTGCTTTTCCGATTACAAAGTCGCTTACTACAGCTACTCCAACAGCAATCAAAGCATTCACCAGAAGAATCGCACCGAGCGGCATGGCAATAACGCCAGTTAGACCAATCCAATCAAGATCTGGATGTGGAGTCATAGCTGGCCACCATAGAATAGCAGTGATTATGGTGATAGCCAACAATGCAGCGAAAGTGTAGGTCATTATTCGAGTTTTTGACATTGCACCAGTAATTTGTGGGGGTGGTGTAACAACTAATTCTTTAGGTTTTTCAATAGAGGAATTATTAGTCATATATTAACCTCTTACAATGAAGGACAAAGTAATCTTATTAAATATTAAACTCTTTCGGAAAAGCAAAAAGCAAAAAGTTTTGATAAAATCAACCCTTAAACCTTAAAATTTGTTAAAAGAGAAACCGTTTAGTTTAAAACTATCACCAGCTAGTCAGCAACATATTGAACGTTACTTCAAATAGTGTAAAATGTAACAAAACTATTTATTAACACATTAAAAAACGTTGTTTATTAGGCAATACTCAATAAAAACACGTCTATTATATTTGCAATAATACAGTACACAAATTTTGTTTGTATACAGTATCATCAACAGATTTTTAGGTATCGGAAAAAACAAAACGCCTTTTTCACATATTTGCTCGATAGATAGTTAAGCTAAGGCGGGGTCTTTTATAGGAAATTTTATATCGATAAAGTTTGATGTTAATACTTTGTGATTTAATTGGCTCAAAATAGACCACCCTTGTATATGGTAACTTGGCGATGTACAAGACGATGTGTAGGCAATTGTATCTATTGCAGTTATGTACCCAAATTTGCCAAAGATGACGAGGTAAGTACTGAAACTGGCAAAAAAATTGTTGATGAAATGTACAATTTTGGGGCGAAATGGTTCGGTATTAGCGGAGGAGAACCGTTAGTACGTGAAGACATTTTTGAAATTATTGAACATGCTAAAAAAACGTATGGTATGGAAGTAAGTTTAATCACAAGCGGATTTGCTTTTGACCAAAAACGTTTAGATCTTCTAACAAAATATGAAGTTCACACTGCTGTAAGCATTGACGGTGACAAAGCCACAAATGATGTTGTTAGAGGAGCAGGAAGTTATGATAAAGCAACATATGCAATGAAAAAACTTGGAGAAAGAGGCCTACTTGACTGCATTGTCACAACTATGAACAAATATAACATCAATGTGCTTGAGCACACTTGTCAGCTGGCAGCGGAATATGGCGGTAAAATGGTTGTTTATCATAACCTTGTTCCAGTCGGAAGAGCAAGTGATAACATGCTAGATTTAGCTCCAACAGCAGAACAGTATGAAGTAGCACTTAACCAGCTTTACGATTATGAATTGAAATACAGTCACAACAAGAAGAACAATAATTTCCGTGTTAATGTATACTCGCCATTCTATGCTAGAATTGTAAAACAACGAAATCCTGCAAGGTTTTGGGATTGGTTCATTAATGAATTTCTAGGCAAGTGTACAATTGGTGGCGACTACATTGGTGTAACTGAGAATGGAGATTATAGACCATGTGGTTTCCATGAAGGCTATCGTATAGCTAATGTTAAGGATAAAAGTTTGAAAACTGCTTGGGATGAACTGCAGACTAATCCGCTACACCTTAAATTAAGAGATAAAAGTCAAATTAAGGGTAAATGTGGTATCTGCGAGTACAGGGAAATTTGTGGTGGCTGTAGGACTCGTGCTGAATTCTATACGGGTGACTTGTTTGAAACGGATCCTGCATGTGCGTATATACCTCAAATTTTGCGTGAGAATCCTGAATTACTGCAAAAGAAGCAGTAAATCAGCTTTTTTTCTTTTTGAAAATTTTTATTTTTTGTTTTACAAGTTTATTTTAAAGATGACATATCGGTCGTTTGAGTAAACGGATTCTATTGCGCTGTTTCTAACAAATTTGGGATCTAACTGTAGTTTGTCATAAACAATGAATTTGACATAGTTTTCTTTAATTGTGTCAAAATAGTCTCGGCTGTCAATAGTAAAATCTGAGTTAGGTTTTTCGGCAAATATTTTTCCTATTTGAGTTAACGGCACGCTTTGTTGATAGCTGTCTTCAGAGAAAGCTAATGTTTGGTAAGAGAAAGCTACGTTGTTATCAGGTAAAATGTGTTCAAATGTGTAACTGAAGCGGAAGGCATCTATTTGCATATTAGGTAAAGCACCCACGTTTCCCCAGTCAGGCAGCTCATCATATTTTATGGTGTAATAAACCTTGTTTTGTTCATCATATACGGCTATGTAGTTATCAGTTAGGCTATTTTTGGAGAAATCTGTTACAGCCCATAGTGCTTCATGCATGTCTGTTGGGTTATCCCAAGGGTTTTCCCAGTTCAAAATGCCGGGCAAATAGGCTTTTTCAAAGTTAAAAGATAGATAAAAGAAAATAGACAGATACAGTGTAACATTGTCAACTTGACTGTTTACTGGAGCTATTGTCCAATTAACTTGTGTATAATAAGAAGTGTTTTGAACTAATAGAGTTTGAGTTACTATAACATCGTCATTAATGTAAACAATAGTTATAGTTTTTGCCGCTTGATTGCCAGCTATCGAGTAGTGACGAGGCATTTGACTTAAATCAATCTCTTTGTATACACCGTCAACGGTATAAGAGAGAAAATCGCCTGCGGTTGAGCAAAAAGTTGCAAGCCGCCAAACATTGTTAACAAAAACATAATTTTCACTTGAAACGTTACCTTTAGCCTCATAAGCGCGTAGAAGAGTTAACGGAGTTTCTATCTCATAAGACAAATCGAGAATTGACTCAGAAAGCACCGTTCGCTCAATTGCAGGATTAGTTGCCACCACCACATTTTTATCAGAAAAAACGCTAAACCAAAAACCCGGCGCAGAAGTAGCAACCACCGTTGCAGGCTCAGGATAGTTAGTCTTAAGCCATTGACCAGCTTGTAGGGCTAAAGGGTCAGCGGCTGAATAAAATGCAACTCCCTCGCTAAGGCGTATACTTAACGTGTCTCCACGCATTATAATTGCGGAACAGGATAGAATAGCTAAACCTACAACGAAAAGGGCAACATAAAGCCGTTTTATGCTTGTCTTATGTGCCTTATAAAAAGTTAAGGCTTTATCAGCGGCAAAAAATAGTGATACAGCGGCAAATATCGTCATAAAGGGCATTATATAATAAATAAACCAATGAAAGGGCAAGTATAGACCAAAAACAAAAGATTCTGCCAAAAACAATGGTATAGCAAAACTAAGAAGCAAAGTAAGATTACTCACATGCTTCTTTTCAGTCCACAGCTTGTAAACAGCTATAAATAAACCTGTAATGCTCAAAAGTAATACAAAACCGAAATTTGTCCAAAACGCAGACAGAGATGTAGACGGAATTTGATAAGCCATAGCTTTCTGTGCAAAGAATACGTGTTCAATTAAGCCACCCAAATAAGGCAACATTGCCCGAACATAATAGAGGAAAAAAGCAAGCCCACCACCGATAATTATGAAAAGCAAAGCTTTAACATTTTTACCTTTAGATTTGATCATCATAAACAGTATAATGGGTGTTAAAATCAAGACAGACACAAACAGAGTAAGCTGATGAGATAACACCAACGCAAAAGCAGATACACAAGCAACTATCATGTAACGCTTATGCTCAACAGCGAGAGGCAAATACAAAAACAATAGCAACATAAAAGCTATGCCTAAAACACTTGTATAACCAGCCCACATATTAATTTCAAACAGTGGAAAACACGCAAACAGTAAAGATGCCGCAATCACACCTACTTTTTTGTTAAAAATCCGCGCACTAATAAGGTATACACCAAAAAGCAACAGCCAATTAGTCAATACAGCAGACACTTTAACAAGCAAAATTAACTGCTCAATGCTTGTAGCACCCGTGAAAGTTATAAGAAAAGCCAACAAAAGTTGATAGAGCGGAGGCGTCCACCCTAAATTAGCTAAAGAAATATGTCCAGTATCTAGAAATTCTTGGGCACGCATCAAGTGTACAGAATTATCATTCCCAAGAATAAAGCCATTCGCGGAGATGGTACTATAGAATACTATAATAGCTATTAGAGAGAGACCTATCAAAAATGCAAGCTCTAACAGCTTATTTTTTGAAATCTTTAGCACCAAACAAAGACCCTTCAGCTTTTTTTATATTGCACAGGATTATTTTACTTCAAATATTGCAATCTCATTGTTAATAAACACAAGGTTAAACAAGGGATCATTTGCGAATTTGAGTTTCATATCAGCCTTAACTTCTTCTTCATAATAACTGGGCACAGCAACATAATTTATGTTATTAATTTTTAGTTCAGTCTGATAATCAAATGGTGTTAAAAGAGGTGAATTATCACGATTTTCTGGTTCCAAATTGAGAATAATTTGTTTGTCAAAAAAGTCATTGAAAACTTCGTCAGCACTATATATTTTTTTATCATTAGTAACGGAATAAGTTGTCAATGACATCTGTATTTTTGCTTGCTGTTTGCTAGCTAAATTATAGTCAAGATGTACGTCAGTAAAGCATAATTCAGAGTACGCTTTAAAGTTGACCACAGGAAGGTTTTGGTCAAATATTACTTGACCAAAAGCACTTACGTCTTCTGCTACAAATCCAATGGTATTAGGTCGTTCAAAACCTACTTGCAGAGCATTAACATCTAATGTAGATTGGAACCAAGATAGAGAAACATTTTCTGCCGTAGATTCAAGTATGAATGTTATGTCAACAAATTTAGATCCTTGATATACCGTTGTTAACTGAGTACATGTAAAATATTCATTGCCTTTAATGATTGAAACGGTAGTGTGTTGGGCGTCATTTTCCATGTACATGCTCTTAACAGGTAGTTTAGCTAGTGATACGGAATGCGGAGCGCCGTTTACGTCATACAAAATTTTTGTTTGGTCACTATTGAAGTTAAAGAAAGCATAAGGTAGATAGGTCCAATTTAAGCTAGTAAGAATTTGAGGGTTATGCCTTGCCATGTATCCACCGTCTTCTTTAACTTGGATATACATAGTTCCATCAGAAAGTTTGAACGAGCTTCCAAAAAGATAGTCAGTATCAAGCATATTAGTTGCCACTTGAGCAATTGGAAATTCACGCGCAAGCGAAATAAACTGAGGCTCAACAGCACTCCAAGTAGATCTTTGGGCAAATCCTGCAAGCCACCAACCATAATATGCTGTAGTAACAAATGTTGCATTATCAGGAGTATTATCTTTAGCCCAGTCCATAGCTTCGTAAAGAGGGTCAGACATCATTTGATAAAAGTTTTGAGGAACCAAACTTTGGCTAGGAGTCATAAAGACAGGTATAAAGAAGAAACAAGCCAATAATAAGCTAATAAAAAAACCTGCATACAAATTAGGTCTTGTTAATTTTCTAGTGAATTTTGCTGAAAAATTAGCCAAACGTTTGTGGGTTACCGTATCTGTTGCGCTAACTGCAGTAGTTAATCGTCTTGTTAATGTACGATATGTATCAATCACACGAGCAAAAAAGCCAGAACCATGATCAACAAAGAGACCTATTAGAATTACAAGAGGAGTTATTGCATAATACAAGAACCTGTTGTAATCAGTGTATTGCCCAACAAGATAACTCTGCGTGAACACTGCAGGAACTAGTATCCATAACGCTAGCAAAATAGTGGGAACCGTAAAGTAACGGTTATGATATTTTTTGGATAAAAGAAAATAGAGACCAAAAACTGCGAAAAGTGGCAAAACAAGCTCTAAAGGTAATACTCGAGAAGAGAGGATTGCTTGTTTAATTTCCGTAGTTGTCGAATTAGCTAAGTATGCAGGGATAATTCGCACCAAATAAGGCGAAACAAGTAAGGCACCAAAAATAACTGGTAATAACCAACTTAACGCTTCAAATCGTGTAGTTCCAATTTTTTTGTCAAAAATTAAACTAACTAAAATCACAGAAAACAGTATACTAACAAACATAAGGCTACTAAGTGAATGTACCAGAAATATTGATCCAATTAACAGTGTTGTTGTAATATAGAAGGGCAGTTTTGTAAAACGATTTTTTTGAATATAAAAATAAAAAATTATAGGAATTAGAAGAAGAGCAATAACGTTTGGATAACCACCCCAGAGCAACATTTCGAGATCAAAACGTGAAACAGCCACAAGAAAAGCAACAGCGAGTGCAGCAGATTCCTTCCAGGCAACTCGTGTGATAAGATATGTAGCTAATACTATTACTGATGAAAACAATGAAGCTACAAGAGCATGCGCTAAATACTCAGGCATACTTGTTAACATCATTATTTGAGCGACAAAAAGATGGTAACCTGGAAAAGTAATAGATAAACCGCCACCCATTTGGTAATTGTTGTAAAGAAAATCAACATTGCTACCCTGATTAATTATCGAGTGAATGACACTGTTATGTAGACCTATATCAGAACCTGACGGATAGATTTCATATGTCATTAACAGGAACCGATACAAAAAAGCAAAAACAAATATTACAAAAAGCAGCATCAGATGTTTATTTGTAGCTTTAATCATATGTTGATCCCATTGAACAGTACTCTTCTTTTTAAATGTATATTAATAGAGAGATTAAAGGTTTAAATAGCAAATTCGAGTATAAAAAGCCAGAGTAAAAAAACGGAAAACAGGTGTTTATATGTCCTGGCTTAAATCTATGATGGAAAAAGAACCCCCAGAACCAGAAAATCCAATAGGCACAGTAGTAATCGGAAACATTGAACCGGATATGCATGATACCGCAAAAGAAGCAGTCCGCAAATCACTGAAACGTGCAGGATTTAAAACAATTGACGTTGGAAAAAGTGTTGCACCACAAGTTTTTGTTGACAAAGCAAAAGAAAACAATGCAGATCTTATTGCACTCTCAGTTAACACTGTACCAGCAAAGAACAACTTGGTAAAACTTGATGAAGCACTCAAAGCAGCAGGTCTAAAAGACAAAGTTGGCATAATCATGGGCGGCGCAGCAGTCAAAAAAGAAGATGCAGACGCATTTGGTGCACTCTTCGGCAAAAACAAAGAAGAAGCCCCAGAGTTAGCCAAGAAAGCAATGAAAAAATAAGCATCGGCTGATGAAGCAACATGCAAAAATTCAAGACCCCACAAAAAATCTATGAAATTGGGAACGTAAAGGTCGGCGGTCAACCAGGTGAGTTACCAACATTTCTTATTGGTTCCATTTTCTGGCTTGGTCAAAAGATGGTTTCTGATGCAAATAAAGGCATTTTTGATGCTACAGTTGCAGAAGATATCATTAACAGATGTCAAGTACAAAGTGACATCTCAGGCGTACCTTTCGCTCTTGACATTGTCGGCACAACAGAACTAGCTTTTGAGAAATATTTTGACTTTGTTTCCACGCACACTGATGTCCCACTTATGCTTGACGCTATGAGTCCGAGAACACGTATGGCAGCAGCAACTACTGCAAAAAAAATGGGTCTACAAGAAAGATGCTTTTACAACTCAGTTTACAAAGGAGTAACTGATGCTGAATTAGCAAACTTGAAAGAAAGCGGTATTACAATGTCAATTGTCTTGGCAGACGATCCGCATGACACATCACTTGCAGGCAGAATGAATGTTGCTGACGAAGCTTTAGCACTTGCAGCAAAAGGCGGAATTACAAAACCCCTTGTTGACACATCCATGCCATCTTTCCAACCAGACATGGGAAGCTCAGTTGTAGCTTTTCCAATGATGAAAGAGAAATATGGTCATCCTGTAGGCACAGGCAGTGGTAACGTTGTTACAACCATGGGTTGGGTAAAAGCTAACATTGCAAAAGAATACCGAAAAGGCACTGTTACAGCAACTAACGCTATCTTACAGACAATGGGCGCTAACTGGTTAATGTTCGGTCCAGCTGAACAAGCTGAATGGGTTTTCCCAGCAGTAGCAGTTGTTGACACATACATTGCATCTGCAGCGGCAGACTTTGAGACACAACCAGTAGATGTCGAGACTCATCCAATATTCAAGATGTTTGCCTAAACCTCTTCTTTTTTTATTTTTTAACAAGCCTATTTTTATTTAAGTAAATACATTATAGAAAACATGAAACCACTGCGTTGGCTAGAAATAATCGTGATATTCACAGCGTTAACTCTTCTCTCCGTTTATCTTATACCCGCGGAGTCAACACTTGTTTTCTTACGCTACACATTTAGCGTTATCTTTTTGTTTATTATTCCAGGCAATTGTCTAATTAACATACTCTTTAGGAAAAAAAACAAACTAGACCTAATAGAAGAAACCGTCTTAAGCGTTGCATTAAGCTTCGGCATAGCAGGCATTACAGGACTATTCCTCGGACTCACACCTATAGGCTTAAGCTTCATA
>JAITBW010000134.1 GCA_031283385.1 Nitrososphaerota archaeon | reverse complement strand
CAAAGCCTTGTTCGGCCGATTTTGTAAGCCATATCGCGGCTTGCGCAACATCCCGTGCCACACCCTCGCCATTAGAGTAACAAAAGCCTAAGAAGCATTGCGCCGCCGCGTTTCCCTGTTCGGCGGCTTTAGCGAACCATTTCGCGGCTTGAGCATAATCCTGCCCGACGCCCTCGCCGTTAAAATAACCTTTTCCTAAGTTGTGCTGCGCTTCAAGGTTTCCCTGTGCAGCGGCTCGCATTAATTTATCAAATTCCGACAACTTTTTCCCCTTCCCCTTAAATGGACACTTACGTCTTTTAACTTTTTCTGGTTTCGGGTTAAAAAAAATAAACTACAAAGAATAGAGAGAAAAAGTAAGTATGAAAATAATTTGTCCTGTTTGTGGGTAGAAGGATTATTACAACAGAAGAGAGGACACAACATGAGGATACAACATTATACAGGCTATAAAGAGGATAAACAGATAGTCACTACCATAAATTAGCATTAAATGGAAGTGAATTAATGGAAGTAAAAACCCTCAAATTAAGCTTTAATAAGAGAACAATGGCGGACGAGGAGGGATTTGAACCCTCGACCCCCAACTTAGGAGGCTGGTGCTCTCTACGTGGCTGCTGATGGTTACAGCAGTCAATCCGTACTGAGCTACTCGCCCATTTTTCTTGTTCATAATCGTCAGTAAGTTCATTGGATGTTATAACTTTAACGTTCAATATACAGGTAAATGTAATTGCCAAAAAGTAGAGATGCTGGATAGTTTTTAGCTGGTAGAGGTAGTAGAAAATATAAGTGAAGTAAAAAAAAGTTTGGTTATATTTGAGCGAAAACAAAAAATAAGTTGCATAGTACTTGCTGGATGATTTATCATGCTTAAAGACTTTAATTTAATAGTTTCAACAGCGCGTGGGAATGAGCGTGCTATGATTAATGAAATATTGTTCCTGCTAAGAGAACAATTAAAAGATCAAGAAGCCGCAGCGGTAAAAACGGCAGTGCGAGGCGTTATAGTTGCTAGAACCAGCTTAGACCCCTATGTAGCTGTTGACAAATTTCACGATATACTTAAAGAACGCCCATACGAATTCCGCTTCGCACTACGCATTATCCCCATTGAACGCGTCGTCTTAACAGACATAGAGACCATAAAGCAGGCCGCGTGCGAACTCGCATCACGTATTGAAGAGAATGAAACATATAGAATTACAATTGAAAAACGCTTCACCACACTACACACCACAGACATCATCTCTGCAATCGCCACCGAAATTCAACACAAGGCAGATATGAAAAACCCAAACAAAATCATACTTATCGAAATAATGGGAGCAGTAACAGGAATTTCACTAATCAAACCCAATGACATAATATCAGTTATGAAAGAAAAAATGCTCTAAACACTAGCAGCCAACAAGGCAACCTTTTCAATTACCAAATCCACAAGAACTAAATCATCACTATGACCCCTCGCAGCCACCTCAACCATTAAAGGCGTTATACTAAAAACCTGTTTAATTAAAGCAACCTTTTTCGGCGTCAAACATAACACATCATCACACAACTCAGCCTGCAAACAAACAGCTAAATCGTTAAGAACATCTTTAACCTGCTCAGCAGACTCACCTATTACAACCACCGCCACCTCAGACACATCAGCATTTAAACCTATCAACTGAATAGCCCGCTGTATCTGATGCTGCGAAGAAGCATACAACAAGGTCTCCACCGCCAAATTTTTTGAAAAATTAACATTATTCTTAAACGCATAAAGCGCATTTAAAACCGCAAAATAAAGATGATCACACGTAGCAATTAAGGCAGAATTAAAAAATTGAACCCAAACCTTTTGCAACTCAACTTTACGATTATCCTTAAGATACACATCAGCCCGCTCAAAACTAACACCCTTAAACCCAGCAATTTCAACATAAACATTAAACTCTTCAAAAAAATACAACACATTAAACCCTCTAAGTTTTAAAAGTCTGCTCAAACAACCCTTTAGGCAAAATAGCCTTCAACAATTGAGCAAAAACAGTATTATCAGCAGCAACTTTATCAGATCTTTGTTTTTGAAGAATACTATGCAAAGTCTCCTTAACTTCCCACGGAAAAACAATCCAACACGAAGTAACTTTCTCAACAAAATCAGGCATAACCTGAGTCGCAACCTTAGCATATAAAGTAGCAATCTTTACATCAACAGCACCCGCCTCAACAAGATACTGCCTCGCCACCTTAAGACTCTGCCCCGAATCAGAAACATCATCAACCACAAGAACCCTCTTACCCTTCACATCAACATTCAAAAACTGCGTAATCACAGGCCGCACACCAGACACAGCTATATCAGCATAAAACTCTATCCTAAACACAACAACTTGACCAACACCTAACAAATCAGCCAAAACCCTCGCAGGAACCATACCACCCCTAGCAATACCAACTATCATATCAGGACAATAACCACTTTTACCAATCTTCCCTGACTGCTCAAACAACATCCCGTAAACCTGATCCCACGTAGGTACTTCATACTCAATAGAGCCTACCAAAGAGCCACCTCACACATGTTGACATCTTGCACATTATAAATCTGCTTACCAAAATTCACAGCAAACATACACCCAACCCCTTAAAAATCACCGCCATAGATAGATGCAACAAAGAAAACACCAAGAACACAAAAAGGTTCATCTATTCAACCACAAAAGTAGCATAGCCTTATATTTTTAGCCTGATTTCTTTTAATTAATTAGGGGAACTATTAATGCATAAGAAACTCTTAATTCCTGGACCAACAGAAGTAAGTAAAGAAGTTCTAGAAGAACAAACACGTTACATGATAGGCCACCGAGAAAAAGATTTTTCAACATTCTACGGTGGAATTACTGATAAATTAACCCAATTCTTCCAATTAACACCTGACATCAAACCAACGGTTACAACCGGATCAGGTACACTATGGTTTGACATTGTAGCTAGAAGTGTAGTAAAACAAAAAGCATTATCATGTGTAAATGGTGCTTTTTCAAAAAGAGCAGCTCAAACACTTCAAGCATGCGGCAAAGAGACAGACATACTTGAAGTAGAAATGGGCAAAGCTATCAAACCCGACATGGTTGCAGAAAAACTTGAAAACGGTGGATATGATACTGTTACTATTTGTCATAATGAAACATCCACTGGAGTACGTAGTCCCATTAAAGAAATTGCACAAATGATACGTAAAAGTTATCCAGATGTCATATTAGCTGTTGATGCGGTGTCATCGTTAGCGGGTGATAAAATTATTCCTTCAGAAATTGGTTGTGACATAATTTTTGGTTCCACTCAGAAATGTTTTGCGTTACCACCAGGTTTAGCAGTGGGTATAGTTAATGAACGCGCTATTGAACGCGCAAAAACAGTATCGAACCGTGGCGCGTATACTGATATAGTTGACATTTTTGAATTTGAGAAGAAACATCAAACGCCATTCACGCCAAACATAAGCTTGCTATATGCGTTAGACAAACGCATGGATCTTTTGCTTGCTGAAACATATGATAAAGTCTATCAACGACATCTAGATATGGCAAGCTATACCCAAGAGTGGGCAAAGAAACACTTTGCAATGTTCCCAGAAGCGGGGTATGAATCAATTACTGTTAGCTGTATAAGTAACACACAAAACAAGGATGTTAAAGCATTAAATCAGCAGCTTGCAGAAAGAGGATACATGATTTCCACAGGCTACGGTAGTCTAGCAGATAAAACCTTCCGCATTGGTCACATGGGCGAATGGACACTTGAGGATATCAAACAGGTTATCAGCCTAATTGATGAAATCTGGAAAATGTAAGCAGATGACCACGCGACAGCGCAAACAGTAAGAGTATTAGCACTGAACACTTAAAAATAGCTGAATGACGTTTTAATTGTCAATTCAGCAACAAAATTTTAACATTTTAAAGCTTATAAAAAAGGGTACAGTAAAAACGTGTCCTATTTTTTGAAAACCCTTTGAAATAAAAACAGGGCTAATGTCGTGGCTATTCATACAGGTGTTTAAATTTGAGAGTCACAGTTAAAGGTTAGTTTGTAAATAGCTAACCAAGTTGTTTAAGTCTTAAACATTGAGCGTGTTTCCATTGGTTGATGTAAGATCGTTTAAAGCTATAAGGTATACTCCTAAAGCAGG
>JAITBW010000040.1 GCA_031283385.1 Nitrososphaerota archaeon | reverse complement strand
TACCGATTTAGCGGCTCGCTCAAAGAACATGCCCCGTACTTTATCGTGATTTTCAACATTTTGCGACCTTGTGAAAATCATTACACTAACATATCTCTCTATATGTGAAGACTCTCATTTTATCATATACCACAACAAACAAATCCAGCAACAGCAGTAAAGCAAAAAAAAGGACAAACAAGTGCTCAGCAATAAGGGTAATAACTTGAATATTATGTCCAATGTTTAACGTGCCACAACAAAAGCCGTGTTAAATGTATAGACCTTTAAAATCTGTCATATCTTCAGTTGTTTTTAATCTTGTTTTTCGTTAAATCAGGCATTTTATCTTGTCTTTTACAACAACATGGTTTGTCAATACTGAAAAACCGAAAAAACTGTACTTTTAATTCCACCAATTAGGCAGTTTTATAGATACAATTTTCAAGAGGACAGACTAAAGGAGTGGCTGTTGTAAAAAGGGATTAGCAGCAGCAAACTCGGAGCCAAGAACATATGGCATTAGTTAATCGTGTTTATTTGATCTAGAAGGCGCTTGTGATGCGGTTGCAGGCTTCTTGTATGCGTTCTTTAGGTTGTGTGAAAGTTATGCGTACATATCCTTCGCCGTGTTTGCCAAAACCAATGCCTGGAGTTACAGCAACGCCTGCGTCTAGTAGTTTAGCTGCGAATTTCATAGAATCTCCTTTACAGTTGACCCATACGTAAAAGGTTGCTTTTGGTGCTTTGCAGGGGTAGCCGATTTTTGTTAGTGTGTTTACGAGTAGGTCGCGTCGTTCTTGTAGTGTTTGGTTGTTTTTGCGTAAGAATTCTGGCTGTTGACAATTTTTATATGCGCTTAGGGCTGTGGCTGCAGCTTTTTGGGTGTATACAGGAGGGCCAGAGTCAATTTGGGATTTGATTTTTGTTAAGCCTGTTATGAGTTCTTTGTTTCCGACAGCAAATGCTATGCGGTCGCCTGTCATGTTAAAGGTTTTTGATAGTGAATGGAATTCTATTGCAACTTGGTCTGCTCCGGGGATTTCAAGTATGCTGGGAGCTCGGTAGTTGTCATATGTGATCTCGGAGTAGGCATTGTCATAGCAGAGGATTATGTTGTTGTCCTTAGCAAAATCGACGGCTTTTTTAAGAAACGTTTTATCGACGGTTGCGGCTGTGGGATTATTTGGATAGTTTAGAAACATTAAGCGGGCATTATCAGGATTTATCGTGTCTAGATCGGGTTGGAAATTGTTGTCTTCGAGCATGGACATAGGTATAGCTGTGCCATCGCAGAGTATGGCACTTCCGTTAGCATATACGGGATAGGCAGGGTCAGGGACGAGAACTTTATCGCCAGAGTTAACAAAAGCGCGGGCAATATTTGCAAGACCCTCCTTAGAACCTAGTAGAGCAGCCACTTGGCTATGTTCAACATCTATGCCAAAGCGGTTTTTACACCACATAGAGACGGCTTCTCGAAAAATAGGCTCACCCTGGCTAAAGGAGTAATTATGATTTTTCATATCAGATACTTCTTTAGCTAATGCCTCAAGTACAAAGTCGGGTGGAGGGAGATCAGGGTCGCCTATACTTAGAGAGATTAAGTCAACTCCTTGAGCTTTCTTTTCGTTTTGGATCTTTTCCATTTCAGCAAACAAGTAGGGGGGTAAACGCTTAACTCTTTGAGCATATTCGAAATTCATCAATTTTCCTCTCCAAATAGGGTTCCTTGGCAAACTTTTTCAGCAGCACCACTTAGAAACAGGCTCTTGCCAACTTCAACCTGTAAATCGCCGCCTAAGAGATGAACGGTAACTTTGTTACCGACTTTGCCTAGTTTATTTGCGGCTGCAACAGCGGCGCATGTTCCAGTGCCACAGGCAAGAGTTTCACCACAACCACGCTCCCAAACGCGCACTTTAATCTCATCTTTTCCTACAACTTGTACAAACCCAACATTAGTACGCTTAGGAAAAGCGTCATGATTTTCCATAAAAGGACCCAGATAGTCAACAGGAGCTTTGTCGACGTTTTCAACAAATATAACACAGTGAGGATTACCCATAGATAGACAGGTTACACTAAATGTTTCCTCACCAACAACTAGATCACAATTTATACAGGTACCCTCACCAGTCATTGGTATAGAAGCCCGTTCCCAATTAGGTAAGCCCATATCAACTTTAACGGATACAACGTTATCACCGTTAAGAGTTAACCATATATCTTTTACACCAGATAAAGTTTCAACTTTAAACTCTGATTTTTTAACAATCCCAGTTTCATAACAGTATTTGCTAAAACAACGGATGCCGTTGCCACACATTTCAGCCTCGCTGCCATCAAGGTTGAATATGCGCATTTTTACGTCGGCTATTTTTGAGTTATAAACTAACAATAGACCATCAGCACCAATTGAAAAACGGCGTGTACAAAGTTTTTTTGCTAAAGTGGAAGCTGCTTGGTCATCTAGTTTTTCATGTCTATTATCAATTACTACGTAATCATTTCCTAATCCGTGCATTTTCCAAAACTGCATTTTCTTACTCACCCTGTAGAGCTACTCGTTGACTGAGTAGCAGATCTTGGAATTGTTCTCGTTCTCTAACTAATACAGGTTTTCCTTGGCATATCATAACTTCTGCAGCACGAGGTCGAGAGTTGTATTGAGAACTCATGCTAAAACCGTAAGCACCAGCGTTAAGAACAGCTAATACATCACCTTCAACTATCAGGGGTAACTTACGGTCTTTAGCTAAAACATCGCCTGATTCGCAGAGAGGCCCAACAACATCAAAGGTTTCATTGCTTTTGGAATTTAGCTTATTTGCCGCTAAAATATGGTGATAAGAACCATACATTGCCGGACGTGCCAAAGTGTTAAAGCCAGCGTCTACGCCGATAAATTTACGATATGGAGTAAGCTTTACGGTGTTAACAGTAGTTAACAGAATGCTAGCATCACAAATAATGTATCTACCAGGTTCAACGCACAGAAAGGGTTTACCTAACTTGTACTCTTTAACCTTAGCTTTAAACAATGAAACAATTTTAGAGACAAACTCTGATAAATTCAAATCATCATCATCCGGATGATAAGAAACACCAAAACCTCCTCCTATGTCTATAAAGTCAAAAGTTATATCTAGCTCATCATGGACACGTTTTGCAATGCCTAAAAGTTTTTCCACAGCTTGAATGTATGAGTTAATATTTAGAATACCGGAGCCTATATGCATATGAATGCCAAATCGTTCAACACGAGCCTTCTTTGCAACTGCATACGCCTTTAGAACATCTTCTTCACATAGCCCAAACTTTACCTGTGGACCAGCGGTAATACAGTGATCATGATGTCCATCACCAATTTCTGGGTTGACACGTATAGAAATCGTGGAAGGAACAGCAATTTTAAACAAACGATCAAGTTCGCTTTGACTATCTATATTTATCGTAACACCGGCATCAACAAGAAATTTAAGTTCATCACTTCGAACACTAGTCCCTGTGAAGAGTATACGTTCAGGAGCAAAACCGCTGCTTAAACCCATGAAAACCTCGCCGGGACTAACAGCATCAAGATATGCACCTTCTAATTGAAGAATTTTTAACACTGTTAAATTAGTGTTAGCCTTACAAGCATAGTATATACGCACATCCTTGTACTTACCTGCTAGGGCATCATACAATCGATTATAGTTTTCACGAATACGTTTCTCACTTAACACATAAAGAGGAGTATCATACTTTTGAGCTAATTCCTCAACTGAAAAACCATCAAAGTACAAACTACCCTTACGATTTTCCAAAGGTTCACAAAGTTTACGCTTAACCATATTCACACCAAACCAAACTCTACCATAATAATAAAAAAGACATTACGCCAAACCCTTAGAAACATAGAGCTCAGCACTTAAAATGCCTCCACCCGCAGCACCCCTAATAGTATTATGACCCAAACACAGATATTTAAAAGTCATAATAGGATCTTTACGAATTCTACCAACCACAACACTCATACCACAACCAGTATCGCGATCAAATCGGGGTTGAGGTCGATTCTTTTCTTGACGTACAACAATTGGGTTAACAGGAGCACTTGGTAATTTTAGTCGTTGGGGTTCACCTTGAAATTGTGCAAAGGCGTTGTTAATTTCTTCTATTGTTGGATCTTGTTCAAGTTTTATGAAAACAGATTCTAAATGGCCGTCCTTAACATTAACACGGTTACAGCTTGCGCTAAGTTGAAACTCTGCGTTCTGTACATTATTGGCGCCGCTGTTATATTTGCCTAAAATTTTAAGGGCTTCAGCTTCCATTTTTTCTTCTTCGCCTGAGATAAAGGGGACTACATTATCGATAATATCTAAAGAAGAAACGCCAGGGTATCCTGCGCCGCTTAGTGCCTGCATTGTAGAGACCATAACTTGTTTTAAGCCAAATTGCATAAGAGGTTTGAGTGTAATTGCAAGTTGAATTGTGCTACAGTTAGGATCAGTTGCAATAAAACCCTTCCAATTGCGTGATTTCTGTTGAATTTTGACCATTTCTGCATGGTCAGGATTAACTTCGGGAATAAGTAAAGGAACATCCTTATCCATACGATGCGCGCTTGCTTTGCTAAAAACAGGATAGCGCGCACCAAATTGTGCTTCCGTTGGACCAGCTAGGTCACCTGGAAGAGAGGAAAATACTAAATCTACATCGCCGGCTTGTTCTACAGATGCTACATCAGCATTTACAACGGGCATTTCAGCAATTTCTTTAGGAAGCTCAGTTTCCATAAGCCAAGAACATGCGGCCGCATATTTTTTACCTGCTGATCGCTCAGATGCAGCAAGTACTGTTATTTGGAACCAGGGGTGACCCTGTAATAGTTGTATAAACCGTTGACCAACGGCTCCGGTTGCACCTAAAATGGCGACTTTGCGTTTCATAGACATACTGATTCTTCCTCCATTCTTGTATTATTTTCTTGATAAAAAGTTAACGGATAGAAAACTTGTTAAGTTAAACCTAAAACATCAGTCATACTGTATATTTTAGGTGTGTTTTGCTGGCTTAACCATTCAGCGGCATGGATTGCACCTTGTGCGAGTGCACAACGAGAAAACGCTATGTGTTCGATTCGTAACATTTCATGGGGGCCTGCAATAGTTAAATTATGAATTCCAGAAACACCGCCGGCGCGTAGTGATGTTATTTCCATTTCGTTAGGTTGTCGTGAACTCATGCCGTCTCGTCCAGTGATGGTTTTTGTGTAATTTCGTATATTTGAAACAATTTCGCCGAGTTGTTTTGCGGTTCCGCTTGGGGCATCTTTTTTGCCTGTGTGATGAATTTCGTTTATGCTGAAATCATAGTTTTGAGGAAAAGCTTTGAGGGTATCTACAAGTTTGAAGAAAATGTTTACGCCTACGCTGTAATTTGGAGAAAATACTGCGGGAACTTTGCCGTTCATAGCATTAATTATCGTGTTATTTTGTTCAGGAGTAAAACCTGTGGTTCCAAGAACTATGCGTTTTTTTTGGTCAACGACTATTGGAATGTTTGTCAAATCAGCGGAAGGGGAGGTAAAGCTGATGAATACGTCAGCGTTTGAGAGGGCACGGCTAAGTTGGTTGCTATCCAAGATTTCTGTGTCTTGTTCAGATATTCCTAATTCTCGAAGAGTTTTGCCTACAGATGGGCTGTTTGGGAATTCTATTGCGCCAACGGTTTGGATGCCTTTAGAGTAGGCTTCATTAATGATTGCAGTGCCCATTCTTCCTGCTGCGCCTGCGACACATATTTTAAGCATATGTTAATCCCACGAGGTATTCCTTGTTGTATAAGCGGTCCTTAAGGTTTACGCTGAAATAGTTAGCAATTGGCTCAAATATTTGGGGGTTTGTTTCGTAAACTTTGCGTGCGTTTGCTAGAACAATTTCGAGTCCAGCAGGGGTCATTTTGCCTAATGGTTGTCTGCATGGTCCTGATGGCATTCCTAGTATGTTCATTAGTGTCTTAAATGCAAGAGGGTTTCTTGCCTTGCATGTGACTGGGCCGTAAGGGGTTGTTTCCTGTGTCTTTACAGTGACTATGTTGAAGAGGGGTTGGAGGGCTTGATTAATTATTGTTGCAGCTTCCTTGTTTCCGTCAAGTGCATAGTGAATCATATCTGTTACTGCTCCTGGCGCAACATTGGATACCACAGATATAGCTCCCGCTGCTTCGATGCGTGGATCCATTATCATGGCGTATGTTTTATCATCATCGCCGCTTAGAATTTCAAAGTCTTTTCCGCATAGTTGTCGGGTTATAGCCATGTTTTCTATGTCGCCTGTTGCTTCTTTTACGCAGTGTACATTTGGGTATTGTTGGTGTAGTATTGCTAAGTCTTGTGGGAAGAGTTGAGTCCCAGTTCGTCCAGGTATGATGTAGGGGATTATTTGCGTTTTTGGAAATTGTTTTGCTATAGGTTCTATGTATTCTCTGCGAATTTCCATTGAGCTGGGGCCATTGTAGTATGGGTCGACAAGTAAAACTGCGTTTATACCTGCGTCTTCGGCGTGTTGAGTTCCATCAATTGCCTCTTGTGTAGAGTTGCTTCCAGTGCCTGCAATGGTAAAGCAGTTGTTGTTTGCGTATTCGCGGGTTTTTTCAATTACTTTGCTATGTTCTTCCCAGTTTAGGGTTGGTGATTCGCCTGTTGTGCCTACGGCGAGTAGGCCATCTATACCTTCTTGAATTTGAAAATCTACTAGGCGACGTAGACCTTCGTAGTCTATTTGCTGATTTGCAGTCATAGGGGTAATTAGGGCTGTTGTGCAACCTCGGAATGTGAACATTTTATTTGCCTCTTTTGGAATAGTATACCATATTCCATATTTAAATTTTACGAATTGCACATAAATTTTTCGTAAACCGCAACAATAAAAATAATGTCAAAGAATAACATAAATATAAATACGCAAATAGTAAAAACTTGAGAGTCTTCACATATAGAGATATATGTTAGTGTAATGATTTTCACAAGGTCGCAAAATGTTGAAAATCACGATAAAGTACGGGGCATGTTCTTTGAGCGAGCCGCTAAATCGGTAAAAAACATGAAAAAATCCTGTCGTCTCCCTAA
>JAITBW010000036.1 GCA_031283385.1 Nitrososphaerota archaeon | reverse complement strand
ACTCTCCACACTAATAGTAAAGTGGTCATTCGCACCAAGTAACTTGAAAAAGTCTGACGTGCTATCACTTATCAGCGTAATATCTTTGTTAGCAGGAATAATGAGTGATCCTGTAAGTGGGATATCTCTACCAAGAGCAATAACTATTGGACCTACAGCACTACTAATAGCATTCCGCAGCTCAGTCTCAGTATTAACCACCTTATCAGGAGCACCAGAAACAAAAAAAGAAAAACCGTCAAACGTAGAAACAAAACAAGAAAAGAGCAAAATAAACATAAACAATAAAGAAACAAACGAAAAAAAGGCACCTCTACGAGAGAGTAAATGTAAATTAGTACCGGATTTTAGATTTAGAGTGATATAATTCATAGTAACAGATACACAGGAAGGTAAAAGAAGTAACAGAAATATAAACTCTACATTTATAGCCATAGTATAAATAAAATAGATACTAAAGAATTTTAGAATAAAAAGATATTTTAAAAAAATGAAAGGCTGTTAGCCTTTAGGTTTTTGATTTATCTGTTGATCCACCAGTAGGCATGCCAAGTGGTAGATCAGGAAAACTAGCACCAATTTTTTGTTCAGCAACCACGGATGCTTCAGAGAGTATTTTTGCAGCATCTTCATTCACTGTATCAAAGTTAAGAGACATACCGCTATTTGTGCCTGCTTCCATCATTAAGCCACTAAGTAAATCGCCAATTTCGCCAAGTTCATTTTCTGCCGCTGGCAAAATGCCGCCTAATCCACCGTTTACACTGCGAAGTACTCCAACACATGGACCAAGCATAGCTACTATATCGCCTAATTCGCTTGCAGTTTTTATCCTTAAACTTATTTGGTCAAGTGCAAGACGTGCATTCATAATTAATTTCGACATTTTACGAATCTCAGCTAACTCAGTTGCATAAATATTGGCATGTGCCATATCATGCTGTTGATAAGCATCTACTAGTTTTGTAAATAACGCACGATCCTTTTGAGTAAAACGTTCACTAGTCTGCTCTAAACGCTTAACTTGTACGTCAAGTTTTCTAGTTGCCATATCTAATCTTTGTTTTAAGGGTTGTTGGGGTTTAACTTTTTGATTTAATATATCTACAAGAGAGTTTTCATCTCTTTTAGATTCCCATTTTTTTGCGAAACGTTCAGACATCGTTAATTTCCTCTAATATATTTAGTATACTATAACGAGATACTTAACGTTTGTTAACATGTAGATATATACGTCAAAAAAAGTTTAAACAAAAACAGCCCCACTCCAACAGCAAAAAAGACAATTCTTAGAAAAAGTGTAACAGAAGTATAATAAGAAATAAATTGCATCCAACGTAATATTACTCAGGGTGTAGAAACATAAACGATTTCCCCGTCTTAACATTCAAAATCGGAACAGGACAAACCAAAAACGACCGCATATGGCTTACAAAGAAAAAAGACTACTACGAAAAAACCTGGAAAAAAAGTGGTCAAAAAATATTACAAAAAATCGAAGATACATGCGGAGACACATTCACAGACACATCCAAAGAAAAAGGCATACAAATACTACTTTACAAAAAAACAGCCCAAACCCGCTATGGCAACTTAAAAGACAACAACCCCCTAGAAATCAGCTTATACCTCTCAAAAGCAGACAACACTAACACAGCAAAAGAACTGCTAATAAATATGATAATACACTCATTTATATGGCAACAATACGAGTACCGCTTCCGCAACCGCGAACAAACACTTTTTGAAGACATTCTAGCAGACGAATATATAACGGCTATAGCCACTTTTACAGTGTTAGGACGGAAATGTGGACGAGCAAACTGTGCTAAAGCATTAGAACAGGCAATAGAGGAAACCGTTCACCGATTATCCCAAAAACAAACACAAAACAAACTAATAGACACACTATACAATTTTTTCCAAGAAGAAAAAACCAAAACCAAGCAAAAACAACCTCTCTTAGAAAAAAGAGAAGAACTCATACTAAAACTATTAACCTTCTTACCTAAAAACATCATACCAGACATAGAATAAAAAAAAGAAAAAGTTCAGGTGCGTCCATTGCGTTTATGGAGCAGCTTTTTGTTGATCCTCGCTGTTGTTGGTTGTTGTCTTTTTGAGGGCAATGAGCAGTGTTAGTGTTTCTATTATGAGTATTGCAGCGTGTAGTATTGTCCATTTGTCGCTGATTATCATCATTGTTGTAGTGAGGTCTTGTGTTATTAGGAACACTGCTATACCTATGATTCCTAAGAGTATTGTAATTATAAAGCTGATTTTTGCGAGGCCGCTTATTTTTTGTGTTTTTTTGTCTTGGTCTTCCTGATTGTTCCAGTGTAATGCACGCGTTATTGCTATAATGACGAGTATAACTCCAAGTATTGAGAGAATCAGGTTTACTAAAGCCCATTCTCCAGTTTTTTCAGTGATTTCATGGTTGTCTGTTAGTACCCATTTAGCTTGTAGTGTAATGCTTAGGATGTCTTCGTTTGCTGCAAGATCAGAGTATTTGTGGATATTTGTTACGTTAATATCGTTGTAGTACCAGCCGCCAAAGGTATAGTTTGCTTTTTCCGGAATTGATGCTGGAAGCAAGTTTGAGGTGCCCCAGCTAATGTTTACTCTGGATGCTATGTCAGGATTACCCCCGTTAAGGTCATATTGCACAGTATAATTCCGTGATATCCATTGACCAGTAAAGAGCACATCATTATTAGGCATAGTAAAACTGTTCCCAGACACTACTACGTCCTTTGTAGACCAACCGATAAAGAGGTAACCTGTTAACGCGGGAACACTGGCGATTTGTTTTGTCGTGCCTACAGCTATGTTGTATTCTGTCAGAGGCACAGCGGGAACACCTGAAGGAACACTACGGCTGTATCTATAAGCTATAGAATAGCCCTTATCAACTACTGGCGGAATCACGCTTTTAGACCATACCGCGTAGAGTGTAACATCTGAAGAGTCTAT
>JAITBW010000160.1 GCA_031283385.1 Nitrososphaerota archaeon | reverse complement strand
CCGTAAGTGTAATACGTGTGATGCAAGAGACAGTTGAGGAAGCAAATAGGACATTTCATAGAGCTGATTATCAAGGCGCAGTTAAATGCTATAATAAAGCACTGCGTTTGTGCAGTTCGTTTTCTGCAGATGTAGCTTTTGATAGAGTTCGTTTTGAAGCTATCGCAAATTCAGGCTTATCTGCAGCATTGGGACGACAGGGTAAGCATTTGGAGAGTTTTGCAGCTGCTAACAAGGCTTTAGCATTCTTTGATCAAACTGACAAGTTGGATGATGTGGAAGTAGGCAAGTATTTGACGGCACAGGTAAATCAGGGGACAGCTTTAGCGGCTTTAGGTTGTTTTCCTGCTGCTTTAGAAGCATTGCATAGGGCAAAGACTATTTTTAATGATAAAGGTCTAGATTCTACTAAAAATGCGCAGTGGTTACAGCTTGTGGATGGTAACATTGCAGCTATTAATGAGCAAATCAAAAAACAGCAAATGTAAATGTTACACTTTTAACGTTGAATACTATATCATATCATTTTAAAGTGACAAAATATGGATACCTGGCGTCTTTTACCATTTGAGGTTCATAATGCCGCCTGGAATATGGCTATTGATGAAGCCGTTTTGCAGGCATGTATTGATGAGAAGGTGCCTAATACTCTTCGTTTTTACCGTTGGACGCCGTCTGCTGTAAGCATTGGTAGAAATGAACCCCTTGAGGACAGAGTTTATCTTCAAACGGCTAAACAATTTGGCGTGGATATTATACGCCGTTGTAGCGGTGGAGGAACCGTTTACCATGATAGCGAGGGAGAAATTACTTACAGTGTTGTCGCTAAAACTTGCAGCTTAGGCGGAAACAATGACGTAGCTAATGTATACTTTAAAATTTATGAGGCACTAACAGATGCTTTGCGTCTTTTGGGGGTTTCAGCAGATTTTAACGACGGAGCCGCGAAATGTTGTCCTAACTTGACTGTTGGGGGCAAAAAAATTTCAGGCAGCAGTCAGGCGCTGTCTCGTGGATGTGTACTGCAGCATGGGACTCTTTTGCGAAGCGTTGACTTGACAAAAATGTTTCAACTACTTAAACTAAAAGATTTATCCTGCACGCAAGCAGCTGACATTGGGCAAGAGAAAATAACTAGTATAGCCGACGAGTTAGGACATCAAATTAGCTTTGACACAGTATCTAATGCCCTAAAGCAAGGCTTTAAAACAATTTTAAAAATCCAACTCCAAGAAGCCCCATTAACGCCCTTTGAAGAGGAATTAGCTGGTAAATTGTATAAAGAAAAATATTCCACACAAGAGTGGACTTTTAACACCAAAACCCCTTAAAAAACTATTTTTCTTTATACCATCTAACACCTTGAGCGGTATCTTCAACTATAATGCCTAACGCCTTAAGTTGATCACGAATTACATCTGCCTCTTTCCAGTCTTTAGCTCTACGCGCTAATTCCCGCCTCTGCACAAGAGCATCAACATCAGCAGATAATGACTCCTCAACTGCCCCGTCTACGTTACCACTATTATTATTTTTGATTATGCCAAGAACAGAGTTGAACTGCATTAAAACATTACAAACACTGTCTGCTTCATCTTTACTTACTAAACCTGCGTCAAAAAGATTGTTAATTTCTCGCACAAAATCAAAAAACGCCGCTAAAGCAACGCTAACATTTAAGTCATCATTCATAGCATCAGCAAAACGCTGCTGTACCTGCTGAATTTGCATAGCAACTTTACCCTCACTATCCCTACCACCACTAACATCACCCTGCAACCTGCGCATAACATTCTTAAATCGCTCAATTGCACTCTTAGCCGCCGCTAAACCCTCAAACGTAAAATTAAACTGCTGACGATAATGCGTAGATAAAAGCAAATACCTAATAGTCATTGGATCGTAACCCTTCTCTAGTAAATCTCGCAAAGTGTAAAAATTACCAAACCGCTTACTCATCTTTTTACCCTCAACTTGCAAATGCTCATTATGCATCCAATAGTGCACAAAAACTTTGCCAGTTGCAGCTTCACTTTGCGCAATCTCATTTTCATGATGAGGAAACATGTTATCAATCCCACCACAGTGAACATCAAAAGTTTCACCTAAATACTTCATACTCATAGCACTACACTCAACATGCCACCCCGGACGCCCCTTACCCAACTCTGTCTCCCAAAAAGTGTCACCATCCTCAGACGAATACGCCTTCCAAAGAGCAAAATCCTGAGCCTCCTCCTTAGCATACTCATCCTGACTAACCCTAGCACCCACTTTAAGCTCCCCAACTTTAAGATGAGAAAGCTTTCCATACTGCGGAAACTTTGATACAGCATAATAAATTGAACCATCCTCCCCACGATAAGCAACACCCTTCTCCAGTAAAACCTTAATAATAGATACCATCTCAGGCACATGATCAGTCGCACGCGGATAAACATCAGCAGACTCAATATTTAACATAGCAACATCTTCAAAAAAAGCCTTAACAAAAAAATCCGTAAACTGCCTAAGCGGAACACCACTAGCCTGACTACCCCTAATAGTCTTATCATCCACATCCGTAAGATTCATAACATGAAACACTTCAAAACCACAAAACCGCAACCAACGCTTCAACAAATCCTCAAACAAAAACGCACGAAAATTACCAATATGCGCATAATCATAAACCGTTGGACCACAAGTATACAACTTTACCCCACCCTGACTAATCGGCATAAAAACCTCCTTCTGACGCGTTAAAGTATTAAAAACATAAAACCGAGATTGATCTACAACAGTCACATTTCCAACTCAAATAAAGTTGAACAACTTTATTATATAAGCATTAACTCCAACTTTCAAACTTGTCCCACATATCTATTAAACGCGCTACTTTACCTACAACTAACCAAAAAACGAGTAAACATACTAAAACCCACGCTTAACATCATTTATGTCTTGCATAATGATGATCATAGTGTATTAGTAAGAGTAAAACTTACCGTTTGAACGGCTATCAAGTGTTTCATAAACGTTTTTACACTGTTTTTTCCTGTTTTTACACGGTTTTTAACTGGCAAAATACCGTAAATGTACTATAAGTAGTGTACAAAAACCGTTTTGTTTACCGTAAATGTTTTATCTTTTAATCTAGTTTATGACAATCACTCAAGGGTTAAAGCACTATGGCAAAACCTATACCTATACCTCTTGTACCTGCTGAAGTGTTTGATTGTATGATGGCAGAGGAACCTACGGCTTTACAAAAAGAAGTGGCTAAGCAGAGTATTGAGGTTTATAATAAAACTAAGAAAAAGAGATAGTTTATGCCTGTTTTTACTGTTATATTACATTTGTCGAGAAATTCAAGACTACTTCGTACACTATTTTTAGAGACGAAATGTGGGTGAATATGGGTGGTTTGTGTTATATTTATGTAAAAACATTTTAACGTAAGGTGTTAGATAGGTAGGTTAAGCGTGAGCAGATGGTCGATAAAAAGAGAATCGAGAATGCTGTAAGGGAAATCTTGTATGCTATTGGTGAGAATCCTGAGCGTGAGGGTTTAGTTGAGACTCCGTCTAGGGTGGCTGATATGTATGCGGAAATATTTGCCGGTTTACAGGCTGATCCAAAAGAGTGTACTAAAATTTTTTATGAGCCTGATATTAGTGGGCTTGTTGTTGTAAAAGATATTCCTTTTCAGTCTGTATGTGAACATCATTTAATACCTTTTATTGGGAGGACGTGTATAGCGTATAAGCCTGAGGGTGGGCGTATTTTGGGTTTGAGTAAAATAGCTCGTATTGTTGATGTGTTGTCTGGGCGTCCGCAGTTGCAGGAGAGGCTTACTTCGCAGTTGGCTGAGGCGATTATGGAGATTGTTCATCCTAAGGGTGTGTATGTTTACGTTGAGGCTGAGCATTTGTGTATGACTATGAGGGGTGTAAAAAAGCCGGGGGCTAAAACTGTTACCACTTGTACAAAGGGCGATATTGATGAGAATGATATATCGACTGTGTTGGGTGGTGGCATACATAGTTAATGTGCGACTTGTTCATCCTAGAAATCTGTGTGATGCTATAGCTGAAGTGCATAAAGTAAGCTCTGATGCAGACGTTATACGTTCTATGGCGTCTGAAGCGTTTCATTTTTGTATGTTTGTTGAGGATATACCGCGTTTTGTGGCAGATATAATTAAGCAGGAAATGTTGCGTGGCGGTGGGAACGCGGTTATACATGATTATTCTACATCTCCTGATGATGGTGGTGTGGAGAGTGTAGATGTGTTTCTTGTGGGTAGTTTTGTTCAGGTAAATAATATGGTTATACAGCTCGTATCTCGGTCTGGTGTGTTGGCTGTTGTTGGGTTAAAAATTCGGTCTGTTTTGCAGGTAACTGAGCGGGCGGGGTCTTCTTTTTATTGTTGTGGTAAGTATAGGCTTGAGTTGGGTAAGAAAACTTTTATTATGGGTATTTTGAATGTTACTGCTGACTCTTTTTCTGGTGATGGACTTCTTGCTGACGAGCAAAACGTGTCGTTTAAAGAACATACTGTTGGCTCTTCAGGTGAGGGGCGGTGTGTTGTGGATAAAGATTTGCTTATTGACATTGCTTGTCGTAAGGCGGAGCAAATGGTGGCGTGTGGGGCTGATGTAATTGATGTTGGGGGAGAGTCTACGCGGCCGGGGTTTACTGTTGTTGATGAAAGGGAAGAGTTAGATAGAGTTCTAGGTGTTGTTGAACGACTTGTTAAAACTCTTAATGTGCCTATATCTGTTGATACGTCAAAATCTTTTGTAGCTGAAAACGTGCTTAAGGCTGGAGCGCATATAATTAATGATGTTAACGGGTTGATAAGAGATCCTAAAATTTGTGAATTAGCGGTTACTTATGGCGCAGGCGTTATAGCAATGCATAACCCTGATGAGCCCCTGCAGGGAGACATTTTTAGCTGTATCACAAAGTCTTTAAGAAAAAGCGTTGACGCAGCATTGAAATCTGGATTAAAGCCTGAAAATATTGCCTTAGACCCAGGGATAGGTTTTGGTAAAACTTTGGAGCAAAACCTAGAAGTAATGCGGCGACTAGATGAGCTTAAATGTCTTGGCTACCCAATTTTACTGGGTACTTCAAGAAAGTCCATGATAGGTAAAGTTCTTGATCTCCCTGTAAATGAACGTGTTGAGGGAACAGCGGCTACTGTTGCCCTTGGAATTGCCAAAGGCGTTGACTTCATAAGAGTGCATGACGTAAAAGAAATGTATAGAGTCACAAAAATGAGTGACGCAATAATTAGAAACATATAACCTAAACTTGTGGTGTTTGCATAGATGGATAAAATATTAATTGAAGGTATACAAGCGTGGGGAACACACGGCGTTTTAGATTTCGAAAAAAAGTATCCTCAACCTTTTACTGTAGACATAGAATTATGGGCTGACCTCTCAGCATCTTATACAACTGACGATCTGCAAAATACTATTGATTACACTAAAATTTACGATATAATAAAAACTGTTATAGAAACACAAAAATTTCTACTAATCGAACGCTTAGCCTATGTAATTTTAGAAAAAATTTTCTCACATGACAAACGAGTACAAAAAATCAAACTGCGTGTCATGAAAAATAATGCGCCTCTAGGCGGACAATTTAAACACGTAGGCATAGAAATCGAAAAAAACCGCGACAACATCCTAAAAGACAACACCTCAAATGCAAACACAACAACAATAGCAGCTTCAAATGTTACTAACACAGACAATACAGCGGTGGAGCTGGAGAAAGAGACTGCAGGTTATAAGGCGGTGTTAGCGTTAGGGTCAAATGTTGGTGATAGAGCACAAAATATGCAAAAAGCATTAGAAATGTTGACAGACTCGGCTGACATAAATATTTTAAATAAATCTAAATTATATGAAACAGACCCCGTAGGCTACGCTGATCAAGAAAAATTTTACAACGCCGCAATTTTTGTAGAAACAGCATTGAATCCTTTTGATTTATACCTCAAAATTAAAGACATAGAGAACACTTTAGGCAGAAAAACAACTTTTAGATGGGGACCACGAGTCATAGACATTGACATAATAGCATACGAAGGTTGCACTATTAATACAAAAGGGTTAACTTTGCCCCATAAAGAGTACATGCAAAGAGCATTTGTCTTACAACCCCTATCCGATATGCCTGACGCTGTAGAAGTAACTGGATTAACTATGTCGCTTATAGAAAAAATGATCTGCTGTGCAAACGATGCCAACGGCATAAAATGCATTGGCACTCTATAGGCTACTTAGACTGTAAGCGGTGTTATTGTTGCTGTTTTAGCTTGTTTACCTTTTTGAGGAGGGGTTTCTGATGTTGCTTTTAACAATTGGTTTTTATTACCCTGAAAAAGCTGTTCATGCAAGATGTCTTATAGGTGTTTGAGGTAGTTGTTTCTTAAATTATTCCGCTACATATATTATACGGTTAATGTTTAGGTCATCTGCTTTTGTAGGTGGCTAGAATGGAGTTAATGGATAGAATAACAATAAATCCCAATGTTATGGTTGGTAAGCCAGTTATTAAGGGTACACGCATTACCGTTCAGTTGATTGTTAAACTTTTGGCAAATGGCGTAACTGAGGATGAAATACTATCTGATTATTATCCCGAGTTAGTAAAAGAAGACATCAAAGCTGCTCTTCTATACGCGACAGAGAGTCTTAATTATGGCGATGTTACCCTTGTTTGAGGATAGACAGGATGTAATTTGTTAAGGATAGAAAAATTTGTGTAATTTAATAGTTGTTAGCGGATTTATGTTTTAGAGAATTGTTGGAGAGTGTTCACGTTTAGGGAGACGACAGGATTTTTTCATGTTTTTTACCGATTTAGCGGCTCGCTCAAAGAACATGCCCCGTACTTTATCGTGATTTTCAACATTTTGCGACCTT
>JAITBW010000127.1 GCA_031283385.1 Nitrososphaerota archaeon | reverse complement strand
CATGATGGGGATATTGTACCAAATACCCCGCTACTTGAGAAGAATGGAAATGTTTACACACTTAAAGAAGATTTTTTTGGTACAATATGGATTCAAGCAAACAATATTGTGCTTGATGGTGCAGGATACACTCTTCAAGGATTACGCTTGAGAGGTTCAAATTTACGAGGACCATCAGAACCGGACTGTATGAACATTATTGTAAAGGATCTAAAAATGGTTAATAGTTCCCTGTTAGCCGTTGGTGGAGGTAATCATACTTTTATTGATAATACGTTTGAGGATTCTGAAATATTTTTTACGGCTACCATAGCTATTGGTGATGATTTATTTAAAAACAATACATTTGTAAATGTACGATTTAGTTTCACTTATGGCGGAGGTAGTCTGGTTGTCATGTCAGAAAATAACTTTCTTAATATGAAAATGTTGGCTTTTGGCTCATATTTTCCAAAGTTGGATAGAAACTATTACAATGATTATACCCTAAAATATCCAAATGCTACACAAGTGAGCAATTCAGACATATGGAATACACCATATATAATGCCTATTGAAGAGCAGGTTATCCAAAGTCAAATACAGTGGATAATCATCCTCTAGTTAACCCTGTAGCAAATTTTGAAATCCCCAATTTTAATACACCTATTACCTCTCCCACAGTAACTCCTCCACATTCAACAAATGATGTTGGTCTAACTCCTGATGTAACGCCGCATGAAACAGCACAAAATGTGCCCTCTACATTTCACAGAAAAGTTCTCATAATAATTGGGTTACTGACAATATTGGCAGTTTTATCCGGCACATTTTTAATATTAAAAAAGAAGACACGCTGCATGTGAGGGCTTCATTACTGTACGTTGGGTATGTCTATGGATTGTGGATTTTCTTGATAGCTTTTATCTATGTTGAGATTACCTCGGTCTCTTTTTAGTATTCTGACCTTTTCAGGAATTTTATTTTTTTCCCAGTCACGCCAGCTAATTTCTTTGAACAACCATTTTTTTCCCAGATGTGCAGCGGTTACTGCATGTTTGTATTTTTCGTCTGTTGGTATGAATTGATATAGGAATTGGAATAATTTGTCTATTTGTTGTTTGGGAAAGTAGGCGTAATAAGTGGCGTTTTTTACTTCAAAGGCATAGGTATGTTTGCCTTTGCGAGCAATGACATCGGGAAGAGGATTTAGGCTAGGGTTGCTTGCAGGAACTCGAACAGCTGAGTACCCTTTCTTTTTTAATAACTTTACCAGAGCTGCTTCGCTGTAGAACCCACGTTTACGCCATCTGCGAAGTTTTATCCTATCAATGTCTGTACTCATCTGTGACACCTACAGCATAATCTTCCTATTTGGCGCATAAAATGTTTGTTAACACATATACGGCAACTACGGCAACTGTGTTTGGGTGATGCTTTTGTATGCGCCTTGGGCATCAAAAAGTCTGGTGTGTATTGGTGATGGTGTATGGTGGCATAAAATACCTATATCACCAGCACAACGTAGTTGTAAATTGTGTATGTAAAACCATCCAAAATAATGCTGTAATTGACTACCTGACACCATAGCAAATAGGGCTACATTTGTTTAATCAAATTGGGCAAAATTTCCATAATCACCAAAGTTTGCCTATTTTTAGCTGTTGAGGGTTTAGTCTTAACAGTATATTTTGGGAAACTGTTAGTTGCTTGGTGTTTTACGTGGAAACATTATCTGGCGCATTTTATAAAAAATTTTGCGTTTTTTAAAAATTTGGTTAAATTTTGTAACTCACTATTAATCCGAAATAAAACGCTCGCTCGCATCAAGTATTCGCCAAAAATAGGCTATATTACAGATTTTTTATCGAATTTGTCTTGTATTTGTGGTTGTTTTGTGTCGAATTTTGTTTAGGTGAAAAAGGGACAAAAATTTTGGGCTAAACACTAAATCAAAAAACTGCAAAAACGCTTAAAACGTAAAAACAACGTCATTTTAGCCGTGTTTTGAGTGTCCCTAGGGGCCACATATGGACAATATCAGAGCCTCTTAAAAGTACCGACGAAAATCAACGTACGAAGCAAAACACACATTTTTCGAAAAAATTTCGAGAAAAATACGCCATTTTTTAAGTCTTACAAAATTTAGCAAACTTTGCGAATTTCTACGCTTCGCCAGATAAGTAAAGAAAAACAAATATTTTGCTTCCTTAAGACAAGAAATAGTGTAACAACAAACCACTACTTTACCTAACTGTTTTTATCCACTACTTTACAGACTCTGCAAAAGAAGAGCCTGCCCAAATTCCCAATTCCGCTGGTGATGTCCCATTTAAATTTACTTACCTACTACAATGGTGCCAAAAAGTGTGTAGTTTTTTTGTATACAAAAGCATCACCAAAACACAGTTTTTAGAGACAAACCTATGTGCTTGCAAGAGTGGGTGTTTCTGTTTTTATAATTGACGTCTCCTTCTTTTTTTGGAAATATACCAATGTGCCCATAGTGACAATTCCAATTATCAGCAGTAACATAACGGTAATAAGGTTCTTTGAGTGGTCAATAACTTCTGTTTTAGCTGACTCAGAGGTATTTGAGTTGTCATAGCCATTTGGTATGTATTGGTCATTTATGGCAATAGCTTTTCCATAAGAATACCAATTATAAATGTCCTCTGATGTGGTGCCGCCAATTATATACAAAATGTCATCAACCATAGCTACTCCGAAGCTTAATCGAGGTGTAGGTATAGCGGCAAATGTCCATGTGTTATCGACAAGGTCATACACTGCCATGTGATCCAAGTTTATGGCATAAATTTTTTGTGGAGCATAAATACCTGAGGTTATAACAGCACCACCTCCACGGCTAGATCCGCCAAGTAAAGCATCTCCTGACTCTATATTCCAAGCATCATTTTTTGGATCATATGTCATAATTTTTTGCGTCTCACCCATAAACTGAATAGCGTCAACATACATTATCTTCTCATCTACCACAACAGGATCAACATAGGACGGTATCCTACAAAGCTCCGGAACGCTAGGAATACTATCCGTTTTTGTGATCCACATATCCTCCAAGATATCATAAACAAACAAGTCCTGCCCCCACACTATGAAAATATTATCATTCAAAGCACTTGCACGAGCCCCAGCCATATTAATAGGCATAGACGCCTTAGTACTCCAACTATCAGTAACTACATCATAAACCTCAACTATGTTACTTGTAACACCTGTAGCCCAACCTGCACTATTATATGGAATTTTATCAACTATACCACATATACAATAAATTTTACTCTGATACGCAACTATGGTAAATTGAGATCTGGGCGTAGGCATAGGCGTCAAAATAGTCCACACATCTGTCACAGGATCATACCGCTCATTTATACCAACAAAATCAGCATCTACAACACTACCCCCAATAGCATAAATTTTACTATCCACTGCAACCACACCTAAATTATCCCTTGCCTGAGACATTGGAGCTTTTGTGTTCCAAGAGTCCTCAACTAAAGCTGATGATAAAACAGAATTGCTTGTTGCTATAAACAAGGTGGATATAAAAAAGAAAAGTATTGTTACAGACATAATTTTATGAGAGTGTTCACGTTTAGAGAGATGACAGGATTTTTTCATGTTTTTTGCCGATTTTAGCGCCTCGCTCAAAGGGCATGACCCATACTTTATCGTGATTTTCAACATTTTGCGACCTTG
>JAITBW010000117.1 GCA_031283385.1 Nitrososphaerota archaeon | reverse complement strand
GGTTTTGCTTTACCCTTCATTCGAACATATATAATTGGGTTTGAAGCTAAAGGGTGTGGAACGTCATAACCAGCTAAATCAACGTTTTCGTCTAATAAAATTTTTTTCTGTAACAAATTACAGACACCATGATCTGCGCCTATAATTTCAATTTTTAGTTCATGTTCGTTTTTATTTAATACATTAATTTTCATTTTATTATTTTCTCCTCTTAAAGTGGTTCAGTACCATAGTCAATGGCAGTTTTACGTTTCTCAATGTTGCCACATTTAGAGCAGCGTAAGTCATAACGGTCAAGATATGTAAGAGAACTGCATCGTGAGCAGAAAGCATAAAGAATCCCAAGATTTTTATCTTGAGTTGCTAAATGATAAACTTGGTTTTTCTCACTTATAACTTTGGCACGGATAATGTCTCCAGATTTGCAGACTTCATTCATAGAAGTAATGTAACGGTCAGAAACGTCAGATATGTGAAGTATACCACCAAAAACGCCACTGATTTTTTTGTTACCAACTTTAAAGATTTTTACCAGCGCATTATCTGTTTGTGCGTTTCCAACTTGACCAAGAACTATCGCACCAACTTTTGGAGCTATAGAACTATTAACCAATGGATAAACTGAGACCCGCTTGTTGAGAAGATCCATTAAAGTATGCCCAACAATCTTCGAGTAGATAATACTATCTTGAACGTAAGTTCCTGAATCAGGAATGAACTCTTCAATAACACCTAATCGCTCTCCCGGTAAAACTATATGACCACTTTTTTGTTCCTGCTGTTTTAGACTCATCGTAATTTTCTCTCTCTAATTTGCTTTAATAACCTAAGTACATCACGATTATTAAGTAGTATATGCTAAAATTCTGTGCTATGCAATAAACCTTTTGATTTAGTAAAGAAAAACATCCCTGACACAAAAAAAGCCTATTTAACAAGATTGCGTTCAATAATATAAAGGTCAATCACAAAATCATGACGCGCCTTTGTGTGAAAATCAAACATTTTAGGAATAGTCATAAGTGTAGCATAAACAGCTTTGACTGCCCCGCCATGTTGTTCGATAAAACGCTTTAAAAAAGCCGACGGCTGAACTTCAAATAGTCCAGTTTTAGAAGATTTAAGCATATTAATCAGGCGTTTATCCACTTGAGGATGATTATGCAGAGAATATATCATTTTACCAGATGCTAAAGCTTTAACTAGAAAAGCGCGATCTGCGTTGCGAGTTTGAACACCAAATGGCGGATTTTGCAGAATTGTATCAAAATGACCATTGATAGCAGAAATGTCACCATTTACCCAATCAACATTAGCTGCTAAACCAGCGTTTCGCGCGTTTGTAACCGCTACATTCAAAGCGGTTTTGTCTATATCAACACCTAAAACTGTTTTTGCACCAAGAAAAGCTGCACCTAAACCAAGTCTACCCGTACCACAGCCTAAATCTAATACACGCTTACCAACGATGTCATTGTTAGTATATGCCGCAATGTAGAGCATAGCTGCAGCAATATCTTCAGAAATAGTGTACTGCTCAAGATCAACTTTAGGTGCTGGATTAGTTTGTATCGTTGAAAGAAAACGTTCAAGATCTAATTTGCGAATAATCCTTTTTTGAGCATACTTTGCCATGAAACTTCGCCAGTTGCAACCATAAACTCGTTAATTGTTAATATGGGCTTTGTAAATTTTTCTGGTGCTTCAAGTGAAATTCTTGGACATGCCGTGTTTACATATGCGTCAAGTGTTGGAAATTCGAGAAGAGCCTCAGGTGTTACTTCGCGTATTGCAAGGAGGTATGCAGTTTTTCCGTGTTTTTCAATTATTTCTTTGATTTTTAGGGCATCTTCAATTTTTTTTTGACCAGGTTTTAAACCGATGATTACGCCTATGTTTTTGGCGTTTTTTGCTTGTTCTATGCAGACCCATTGTTGTTTTAATATTTTCTGGGCTATGTCGTTTACTGAGAATGCGCGGTTATCGTAGGGGTCGGCGACAATTGTTGGTTTAGAAGTACTCAATGATATGCCCAACGCATGGAAAAACCCGCCGCCGATGAATAGGTATGCGTCTACTTCGTCAGCAATTGATTTCACATTGCTATACTCGCAGCCGATAATTTGTCCAGCATGCTCTGTTTGTCCAGCTTCGCCAAGTATTACAGTTTTTCCTGCGCGCATTAGAAATTCGCGTGTTTCTTTAAGAGTATGTATATGTTGAATAGAAGTTGCTAAACCAATCTTTGAGTAGCTCTGCAGCAGGGGTAAAGCTTTCTCTAAGACTTCAGCTGTGTTTATTAAGGCACTTGTCTCGACATAAATAGTTGGAATAGATGTATGTTTGACAAATTTTGAGTGCCCAAAATGGATAATCATATCTGCATTAAGAGCCGCAGCTTCAGTTGTAGCGATGTCACATGCGCCATAACAGGGATCAGCAGAAATTATGGCAATTGCTCCGGTTTTTTCTACTATTTTAGCTATTCGGGGTGCTTCAGGTTTTAAGCCTTGGGGCAGTTGTATTAAAACACGTTTAGCACATAGTTTTTGGATTTCCTGTTTGATTCTTTCTTCCTCAAAAGCAAAAGAGGCCATAACTAAAACCATAAAATTAATTCAGTATCTAAAAACTAAAAAAGTAATGAGTAAAGAGGGGTTTACCATTCCCAGTCAGGAACGGGTTTTTTTAAGGGTTGACCAGCGGTGATAGCGGCGGCTTCTGCTAATCGTTCGAGAATTATTTTTTGTTCTATAGCTGCAACATTTCTTCGTGTTGCTGCAACAGCGTCGTTATTTACTGATATGCTATCAATACCAACACGAACAAGGAATTCGCAGAAATCAGGCAGATTTGATGGCCCCTCACCACATATGCTTACGGTGCATCCGTTTTCATGTGCAACTTTGATTAAGTGGGCAATAATTCGTTTTACTGCGGGATCTCGCTCATCGAAATAGCCCATTTGACCAAGCCGCTCAGAGTCACGATCAATCATTAACACTCCCTGAGTCATATCATTGCTACCGATACTAAAACCATCGACCAATTTACTAAATTCGTCGACCATAATTGCGATACTTGGAGTCTCTGCCATGAACCAAATTTTAAAGTCACGTGAACGCTCAAGACCTTCTTGTAGCATGATCTCAATAACCTGTTTTGCTTCCCAAAGAGTTCTAACCATCGGAAGCATAACATAAACATTCTTAAGCCCCCACTCGTTACGGCACTTCTTTATAGCTTGACATTCAAGACGGAAAGCCTTTTCATACCATTTACTGATGTACCGACTACAACCTCTCCAACCCAACATTGGATTCTCTTCAACAATTTCATATTTCTCGCCACCTACAAGGTCACGGTACTCATTAGTCTTAAAATCGCTAAAGCGTACAACCACTATTCGAGGTTGGATTTCACGGGCAACTGTTGCTACACCTTCAGCGAATTTATCAACAAGTTTCTGAGATTCTCCTTTATCAACCAAAGACATAGGATGTTCTTTTACGTAATTTGCAAAGAGAAACTCTGCACGCATCAAACCAATGCCTTGAAAGGGCAGATCCTTGTATGTTTCAATCATTTCTGGAATAGCTAAATTCATGTAAATCTTTGTAGCAGTCACTGGAACAGGCGCATCAACTGTATCACCAGTAATGTGCAGCAATGCATTATTGCTACCTGATGCACTTTGAGCCTGTTTTAGGATACCTTCATAAATTATGCCATTTCTTGAGTCAACAGTATATTCTTTACCAGATTTTATAACTTGAGTTCCAATCTCTGTTCCAACAACACATGGAATGTTTAACTCGCGACTCACAATCGCGGCGTGTGAAGTAATACCACCCTTGTCAGTTACAATCGCAGAGGCAAGTTTCATGTATGGAACAAAGTCCGGATTTGTCATATCAGTAACTAAAATATCGCCCTTTTGCATAATTGATGCTGCTTCATCAGTCGTTTTGGCAACCCTAGCCACTCCAAAACCATAACCACGTTTACCAGCACTAATGCCTTTAACAACGATATTTAGGGATTCGACTTTCTCTTTAGAATCAACTGAAGGTTTTTCCATAGTTTTTGACCACACTGTTTCTGGACGTGCTTGAACTAAGAAAATATTGTCAGGATAAGACAAATCATTATCTATTGCCCACTCAATATCCATTGGCTTACCATAATGCTTCTCAATTCTGCGAGCAAGCTCCACAAGAGCCAGTATTTCTTCATCACTTACACAGGGTTTTTCAACTCTATCACCCGTAATTGGCGACTGAATAGTTTCACCCGTATGTGGATCGCGAATATATTCAACTACCTTTTTGGCAATACGACGTTCCTTAATTTGACCTGTTAACTTGTTAATCACAAAACCATCAGGAGTAACAGCACCTGAAACCACTGCCTCTCCAAGACCAAAAGTACATTCAATAACAATTTCATTTCGGTCTCCAGTTACAGGATTAATTGTAAACATGACACCCGCAACACGTGAGTTGACCATTTTTTGAACCCCAACACTGATGAAAACTTTATCGTGAGCAAAATTCTTTTCAGCGCGATAAAAAATAGCCCTGGGGGTAAACAGACTTGACCAGCACTTCACAACTTTGTCAATAAGATCATCAGGACCTTTAACATTAAGATAAGTTTCCTGTTGTCCAGCAAAAGACGCGTCG
The DNA here is from genome assembly GCA_031283385.1 of Nitrososphaerota archaeon. GTDB lineage: Archaea > Thermoproteota > Bathyarchaeia > Bathyarchaeales > Bathycorpusculaceae > Bathycorpusculum. The sequence goes on along the minus strand of JAITBW010000117.1, from coordinate 1,064 downwards.
GGTAAATCCTCTGCTGTTGCGCTTGAGCGAACAGCAACAAAGGTGTCTTTAAGATTGAAGCTTTTATTTAATTCCTCATATGCTTTTCTAATTGATGACTCTATGTCTTTAGACATTGGAGTTTTTTCAATTAACTCACGAATGAGTTTGGAAGCATCTTCATATTGTGTAGGATCATTAGGATCTTTAATAGTCTCCTGAAGAATAGAGTAAATTTTTTTAGAAATCTGTGTCTCTTCAATAAAGCGTTCATAAGAGTAAGCGGTAACAGCAAACCCGTTTGGAACATGCAAACCGGCATGGATCATCTCGCCAAGACTAGCATTTTTACCCCCAACAACAGGAACATCAGTATTCCGAACACTGTTGAACCATAAAATTGGAGCTTTACTTATAGCCGATGGCTTTGAAGAATTACTCGTTTGATTCAAACGATTCATTCCTCGGTTGAGCCTTCGACGGAGTCACCGGCCGCAACTGGAGTTTTTGTGGTTATTATCTTACAGTGGATAGGCAGTTTTGCGCTTCCGCGTTTAAGGGCGATTTTTGCTGTTTCAATTGCGGCGGCGTTTACCTTCACTGTGATGATTGGTTGGTTTACTTCGACTTTTGCAGCGGTACCAACAGGTGTTCCGAAAGAACGTCTCATACCTTGTTGGAGACGGTCAGCGTGAGCACCGAAGATCATTTTGTTTTCGCGCAAGATAATGTGAGGGTATGGATGGACTACTAAGAGGTATTCATTAGGTATTTTGTCCATTAAAATACGATTTGTAGCTACACGTGCTGCTTCAAGTGCGCTGTGTCTCACTTGAACACGTTTTGTAGATAAAAGTTGTATTTCGCAGTCAAAAGTGGCTTTTGTATCGCCCATGGTAAATTTAACAATTTTTGGAGGAGGAAAACCACGAGCATATTCCTTTCTTGTATACGCGCGGTTTTTTACGTGTCTAAAATTTCTAGCATGCATCTAACAATAACATCCCTGTTTCAATAAATCTAATACTTTGGTACACCTATAGCATTCCTCTGTTTCAATAGAGCATAGCCACATGTACATCCAT
>JAITBW010000071.1 GCA_031283385.1 Nitrososphaerota archaeon | reverse complement strand
ATAACATGCGCTAAATATAAAATTTAGTCTATAACTATGCTAAAACAATAAGACGCCACTAATTATATTTGATTATTCAATTTAGTCCAAACCTGAGCATAACCTAACTAGTAAAAACGGATAAAAATGTTTAACCTAAAAACTATAATTTCTAAAAACCTGATACCTCAAATTAATAAACGAAGTGACCTATTTTGCAGCTAAACTACTTTTTTTGTCTAGTTTCTGGGTACTGTGCATAGTAATCTTGAGGTTTTAAAACAACACTCCGTACACGTTGAACCCTTTTATTGGTGTTTACTTTTTTCTGAAGTAAAAGCACATCTATGGGCTTGCTAACTTTTTCAATTCTACCATTATCTCTTTTCCGTTCTAACTTTATACAATCATCAACTTGACAAATTAGAACACATGCTCCACAGTAAACGCATAAATCTTCTATAATTTCAATTCTACCGCTTCCCCAATACAACGCATTTGTCGGACAAACCTTAATACACGCCTTACACTGCACACCAACACAAGTATAACTATTAATGCTAATTACGCCTTCTTGAAAAACCTCTTTCACACCAGTCGGCGCTAAAAGCGCTTCCCTATTCTTTCTCCTCTCAGAATCCACACTACCCTCTGACAACAACCCAAAAACATCCCCCTCACCGCCTTTATTCTGAGACATTACTAAACATCAACAACGATATAATAACTAAAACGTATAACAATACAACTATTAATTATATTTATTCTCACAAAAACTAAAAACACATAACCAGTCAGACGCTAATATCCAACTTAGCCTAATCTGCCATTTAAAAACAAGTTTCCTATATACTAAATAGGCAACTTTTAATAAAAACACCATCTAATGGTTTCTATATCAGTTGCTTGTTATACCATTGAGCAAATTTGTTAACAGCCTGAAATCTATGCGATAAACTGTTTTTTTCTCTTAATGACATTTCTGCAAATGTTTTCTCGCCTTGAGATGATTGAAAAATCGGGTCAAAGCCAAAGCCTGAGTTATCGTTGCCTTTGCGTTCTGTAAGTGTTATTTTGCCCTCTATTTTGCCCTCAAAAAGTTGTGGACCTGTTTTTTGACTATAGTATGCTATGGTTGCGTAAAATGTTGCTTTGCGGTTTTGTATGTTTTCCATTAATTTTAGTATGCCTTTATTTTGGATTGTTTTGTAAACATATGCTGAGTATGGACCTGGAAAACCTCCAAGCGCGTCTATAAATAAGCCTGCGTCTTCTACAATTAGCGGCAAATGGCATCTGGTAAATGCTTCTGTTGCACTATTTTCTGCAATTTCATTAGTATGATCGCTTTGAATTTCTTTTCCTTTCATACATAACATGCCAACAGTTATGCCCATAGGATTTAAAATGCTACGCACTTCTTCAAACTTGTGAAAATTACCAGTTATAAATAGAATAATCTTGTTCCTAATCTGAAAATCAGCGTTAACATTATAATAATAATCATCACAACTATTGTCTGCGTTCTTCAACATAACGACCTCGTCTCTCTATTTCTCTAGTTTTCTCATAAACTTTTTCTGTAAACTTATCGCCTAATATTGAACTATACCCTGAAAGAATAGCCTTAAAGCATTCTTCCCAAAAAGTAAAATGCGTACTCTGCAGAGCCCTTTTTAACAAATGTAAATCGACACCTTTTGCTTCTAACTCTACATTTTTTTCTCCTAACCCAAAATCTACAAGAAAATTTGTTCCCTGCTCATCTAATATCATATTCGATGTTGTCAAATCACCATGAATAAGATTTTCCCTATGAAGCTTACCTATTAACTGACCTATCTTTAAACAAATTCTTTCCCGCTCACCCTTAGAAACTGTATTAATATACTGTTTTACCTGAACACCCTGAATATACTCCATTATAATTGACGCCTCTGCAACATTTACCATGTAAACTAGCGGCGTTTTAACACCCGAAATTTTAGCCTGATGCAATAATTGCGCTTCATGTGCTGTACGATAACTACGAATTTGCATATCCAACGCTTCAGGTCGATACTTTTTCTGCTTTCGACTTTTAATTACCGCCTTTTTACCATGCCAACTGGTAAGGTAAAGGTTTGCCTCAGCGCCCTTTTTCAATAAAACAGGCTGTTCTAATTTATCCATGGTACATCCGCTCTGTCTACACGCCAGCGTAGTTTTACATAGCTCTCATCTATAGGTGTAACTATGCCATGCCTGTATGCTAAAATACCTGTCCAGGCTATCATAGCCCCGTTGTCTGTAGCAAACTTTTTAGGCACAACATTAAACTTTGCACCATGCTCCTCTGCTACAGCGTTAAGCATTACTTGCAAACGCTTATTAGCCGCTACACCACCCGTCAACAACATTTCACTCTTCTCGGTATGCGCTAACGCACGCTCAGTAACTTCCGTAACCATAGAAAAAGCATGCTCCTGCAAACTATAACATACATCCTCAAGACTATACTTACCCCTTTGAAACTGCGTAACCGCCGACGTTAAAAGCCCACTTAACGATAAATCCATACCCTTCACAACATACGGCAACTTGATAAGTGCTTTACCTCTAAGAGCAAGCTGCTCAATTGCAGCTCCAAGAGGTAAACCTTTCTGGCTCTTTAAGCCTACTTGCCTCCCAAAAACGTCAAGACAGTTACCCAACGCAATATCTAATGTTTCACCAAAAACCCTATACCGCTTAGACTCAAACGCAGTAACCATAGTGTTACCGCCTGAAGCATAAAGAGTAACAGGATCCGTTACGCCGGTTTCTAGTTTTCCAATTTCAATATGCGCAATAGAATGATTTACGCCAATTAATGGAATTTGTAAATATGCCGCTAAAGTGCGAGCTACAGTTGCTCCCGTACGCAGACAAGGACCTAAACCGGGCCCCATAGAAAACGCAATAGCTGTAATGTCTTTAGGTTTTATTTTTGCAATAGTTAATGCTTGCAAAAACGTTTTATTTGCAACTTCAGCATGATGCCGTGCTGCTTCTCTTGGATGAATCCCACCTTCTAATGGCACGTAACTTTCTATAGCATTTGCAAGAATTTCACCGTTAGATCTAGCTATCCCTACACCGAAATCGTCTGCTGTAGATTCTATACCTAAACAGTACATGTCATCTGTTAGTAACGTTTTTTGCGTGTTAACCATGTTAATCAAGGTTAACAGAGAGATACATATTTTTATCTGAAACAAGCAGTTTATTACATTAGTTGGAACTGATATTTCATGCCTAAACGCAATGATCTTGAACAAAAAGCACTACATTATGTGATAAACACGGGTTATCAAGGTGTACTTCAATCAGACTTATGGCGTGAGCTAGGCGCAAGCAGCCGTGAAGGCTCCCGTATTTCAATTAAACTAGAAGAGAAAGGTCTCATACGCAGGGAAAAGGAATTACAAGATGGTCGTTGGACATATAGGCTCTACCCAAAGAGGTTGCCGACGTCTATTGCAACGATAGTTGATTGTCCCTGTTTGTTATGTCCAGATAATGCAAAATGTGATCCAACAACTACTGTTTCTCCTAAAAACTGTCAAAGGTTAACTGACTGGATATTAGGTTTAGGTAATCAGCAGGCACAAAATGGACTTGAACTTTCAAATGAGACAAGTATACCAGAGGATGATTCCCTTGCCCAAGGCTTGGATACGTGAAAGAAAGAACGAGCATTACTACAAGAAGGCTAAGGCTGAAAACTATCGTAGTCGTGCAACATACAAGTTGGTTCAAGTTAATGAAAAGTATGGTTTTATTAAGTTGCATAGTGTTGTTGTAGACTTGGGTGCTGCGCCGGGAGGTTGGGTTCAAGCGGCACGGAAAATGGTTGGTAGGCATGGTTTTATTTTAGGTGTTGATCTTAAGCCGATTGAGCCTTTTCCTCAGGCTTATGTGCGGACTATTATAGGTGATTTAACTGATTCTGATATTGCAGCGCAGATTTTGTCGTTTTTGCCGCGTAGAGCTGATGCTGTGATTTCTGATGCTGCACCAAATATTACTGGTGTTTGGGAAGTTGATCATGCTTTGCAAATTGATTTAGCCTCTAAGGCGTTAGATGTTGCGTTGCAAATTTTACGTTGTAATGGTAACTTTTTTGTGAAACTTTTCCAAGGTGATTTGATGGATGAGTTTGTTCAAACTGTTAAAGGACATTTTAGCGAAGTTAAATTTGTTAAGCCAGATGCTAGTAGAGCAAAAAGCTCTGAAATGTATCTCTTAGCTTTAGGTCTAAAAACTGCCCTTGAATAATTTCTTTTTATTGCTTATTTTTTTATTGCTTTACGTAAAGTTGTTGCGTTTTTAATGGTGTTGTCTTAAATTAGTTGCACCCTGTTTGTTTGTCGCTATAGGAGTATGGTGATTAAATTGGCAAAACATTTAATTTATGAGCTTTATTTCTATACCTTTGTGATATTAAATCTTGAGTACTGTTTTGTCGTTTTGGAAGAGCGCGTCGTCTAAGCGTAAAAGGATTTATTCCTATATTTTTGTTCTTGTATTGTCTATTGTGATAACTTTTGCAGGAACTTTAATGCCTTTAGATACTGAAACGGCAAATTTTCTCTCTGATCAAATTGGGCAAACGTTGATTGAAAATGACACTTTTCCTTCTTTATTTGTTGCAATTTTTGTTAACAATTTTCGACTTTGTCTACTCATGTTTATACCCGTAGTTGGTGTCGCGTTTGGTGCGTTTTCATTATTCTCTACAGGTGTAGCAATAAGTGCGCTTTCTATAGTGCAAGGGGTACCATCAGGTCTTATGTTTCTCTCACTTATTATTGGACCTGTATTTTGGATTGAATTTCTCGCATACTCTATGGGTATGACTGAGAGTGTTTGGCTATTTCGACGATTACTTCAAGGTCGCTGGAGAGAACTAAAACGTACTATACTGCTTATTGGTATAGCTGCAGGTTTACTTGTGATAGGTGCTGCTGTAGAAGCTTTATTGATACTGCTATAACACTAGTTTTCACGGTCAAATTTTTGTTTCAACTTGTAATGGGCATACTTGATGCTGCAGTCCTATACAATAGAAAATATGTGACGATGTTAGTGTTATCTATTTTTGATTTGCGAAAACTGTTCTGTCTTTGTTGAGTTTATATGTTGTGAATGCTCTGATGCTATGTGGCGTATTTTATTGTGGTGGTGTCTGTTTTTTGGTTATTTCTAAGCTTATGTCTAATGCTTTTGTGCTATGTGTCAATGACCCTATGCTTATAATGTCCACTTTCGCTTTAGCGTATTCTATAAGTGTCTCATCATTAATACCGCCGCTAACTTCTAGTAAGATATTGTGTGATAATTTTGCATTTTTGAGTGCTTCTGCTGCTTTATATGCTTCTTCTGGCGTGAAATTATCTAACATTATAATGTCTGCTCCTGCTCTAGCTACTTGAAGAAGATCTTTTACATCTGTTATTTCAACTTCAACCTTTTTACTAAACGACATATTCTTTTTTGCTAGCTTTACTGCATCTACAGGGGTACCTATTAGTGCTATGTGATTATCTTTAATTAGAACCATATCATCTAAATGCAGCCTGTGCGTATCCCCACCGCCTATACTAATTGCTCTTTTATCAAAATAAGACAAGCCTGGAGCGGTTTTTCGTGTTGCAGCAATTTTTGCTTGAGACTCTACGACTTCTAATTTTTTGACAAGTTTATATGTAGCTGTTGCGATACCGCACATGCGTGACAACAAGTTGAGCAGAGTGCGTTCAACTGTTAGAATAGTTTGCGCATCCCCTGTAATATGCATTAAAACTTGTCTATTTTTTATTTCCTCACCGTCAATTATGTTGACTTTAACTTTTAAGCCCATGAGTTGCGCTAGTATGGCTGCTTCTTTTATTCCCGCGGCTATTCCTGTCTCTTTCGCGATTACTTTAGCGGTAACAGTAATGTCTGTGGGTATAATTGCAGTTGTTGTAGAATCCCCTTGTCCAATGTCCTCTCTTAAAAAGTGCACCAGTTGTTCTTCTACAAGCTTTCTGGGCATGAACATAATTATATTTTTATTTTGTCAAGGTTTAAATGTTTTATTGTATCTTGTGCTTAAAAGTCAAAAACGTTTCACCATAGTGATTATATGCGTTTACTGTTTGCTTGCTCCGAGTTAGGTTTAGGTCATGTTTCACGCATTATACTGTTAGGTAAGAGATTGGAACAAGCTGGTCATGAAGCCTTCTTTTATTCAGGCGGCAAAGCGTATTATGTACTTAAAAAAGAGTTCAAACATGTATACCCCTGCACACCAATTGCATGGTATGAGAACGCTTCAGGAATTAACGTATCCGCATCCCTTCTTAACATACTCTTTCCTCTACCAGTATTTAACGCCGATGCTCACAAGTTCGAAGTGAAAAATTCTAATGCTCTAGAAATAATCCATAGATACTACGATTTAAGAAAAAACATTCACTCTATCACACCTGACCTACTAATAGCTGATGGCGACATTGTTTCCCTACGTCTTGCACATAAATGGAAAATTCCCTCAATTTACATTACCAATTTAATACGCCCCAATTATGAATTCATGCACTACCTCAACCTCTACAGCGTAGTCTCCAAATACATTAAACAATGTAAAAAAATCATTATCCCCGACAATCCACCTCCTTACACAATTTCAGATTACAATGTAGGCAACATAACCGGAACAGCCATTGAAAACAAAACAGAACACGTTGGATCCTTCACAGATATAACACTAACACAAGGCTCAGATGAACACATATTTGCACCCATAAGCGGACCTATAGGAACACGCTCAAAAATACTAAACACACTACTACCTATACTACAAAAAACTTCCAAAAAAGCAATAATCAGCCTTGGCATACCTGGAAAAAAAGAGCTAACAAAAATTGGAAACTGCGAAATATACTCTTGGCTCTCCACAACTGAACGACAAGAAGCCATGAAAAACGCAAAATACATCATTTTCAGCGGCGGACACATAACATGCTTTGAAACCATAAAATACGCAAAACCCAGCATATGCCTCCCAACACAACCTGAACAAAACGCTAATGCAGCAAAACTACAAGACCTAGGATGCTCAATTAAAATAAAAAACCAAAAAGAACTCATAAAGGCAATGCAACAAATAGAACAAGAACAAACAAACTATAAAAAAAACATACTAAACCTCAACCAGTTCTCAAACAAACAACACGGCTTAAACAGAACAGTTGAAATCATAGAAAAAATTCTAAATTAACACTTCAGACAAACTTACGCTTAACTTCACCATTTACCGCTTGCTCCTCAAAAATTATCGCCGCAAACTTGTAAACTTTAGTACCCATAGCTAACCAACTATCAGGTGACAACCCCGCCTTCATACAACACTGACAAAGAAACTCTTCCACATCCCATTGCCACTCAACAGGCACCTGCGGCAAAAGCAACCCCCTATTATACCCTTTTTCCACAATTAAACCGTCTCTTCCAACTTTGATATAACGGATATACTCTTTTGGATTGCCAACTTGTATTAACTCAGGCGGTGTTAAAACACTAACTTCAAACACACACTTATCTAACTCATCAAAAGTCATAGACGGAAAACGCGGATCTTTTGTTGCAGCATTTATAGCTGAATCACAAACTGCCTCTACAAGAGAACTCGTTGGATAAGGATAACCTATGCAGCCACGCAACGCTTTTTCTCCTTTGTCAAACACGTTTATAGTTACAAAAACGCCGCATTTTCTGTAAAACTTTTGCGGCACATCTTTAGATACTTTTAATGTACACCCTGTTTTAAGAAAAGTTTCAACAGTATCACGTGCAAGTTTAACTAAAAATTTTCCATCATCATCAGTTAATTCAAACGACATACCAAAACTCCCCTAACAACTAACATTATCCTAAACAAGAAAATAAAAATTAAAATCTAACTAAAAAAAGTTAGTTTTAGAACTTTATAGATTCTTCAACTGTGCCTTCCTTAGTTATGATAAGAAAGTCAATGCCATCGCCGCTCATTGCATCTCTGTTTATTGCTGATTTAATTGCCCTCTTTACGAG
>JAITBW010000137.1 GCA_031283385.1 Nitrososphaerota archaeon | reverse complement strand
TATTTAGAAAACATTTAAAAGCAATAAATACAACGGAATCAAAAACGGATGAGGGAATCCTGCATGGAATTTTGTCCTAAATGTGGCAGTCGCCTTGAGCCAAAAAAATCAAAAACTGGTAAAAAAGCTTCTTTGGTTCTTGCTTGTCCAAAATGTGGTTACAAAAAAGTTGAAACTGACGCAGTAATTGAGCCTAAAATTACGAAAATTATTCAACATAGTCCACAACAGTTTGTTGCTGTAATCGGTAAAGAAGAGCAGAAACTAACCACATTACCTACTGTTAGAGTGGAATGTCCCAAGTGTGAAAACAATACTGCTTATGTATGGCAAGTACAAACCCGTGGCGCAGACGAGTCCTCAACACAGTTTCTCCGTTGTACAAAATGTAACTATACCTATAGAGAATACAGCTAATTGCTTTTTCTTTTCTTTACTTTTTATAAACATCCTGTTTGGGTGTAGATAACTTTAGTTTTCTCTTTCAACAGAATTCATTAAAAAGAAATTAGAAGGTTTATCTATAAGAACAGTGATAAAACATATAGTTATAACTAAACATATGCATTAGACGAGGAAAAGAACGTGTTTAAGCTCAAAGTATCTGACGCTAAACTATTAAGAGATATGGCTACTGCGATTTCAATATTAGTAGATGAAGCAACCTTTAAAATTGACGCTGAAGGCTTAAAACTACGTGCGATGGATCCATCTCGCGTAGCAATGATAGATTTTGCATGGCCGAAAACTATTTTTGAGGAATATGACTGTGTTGAACCAACAAAAATATGTCTAAACATAAGTGAACTTCTCAAACTTCTTAAACGTGCTGGGCGAGATGAGTCAGTTGAGCTTTCACTTGACGATAAAACTGGTCGTCTACAAGTTAAGATAATGGGTAAATACGCTCGAAACTTTACGATGCCTACGCTTGAGGCGTCTGAAGAGGAAGTTCCCACTCCAAAAATCACCTTTAATGTTAAGGCGAAGAGTACTACTGCTGGTTTAAGTCAAGCAATAGAAGATGCTCAGCTGGTTAGCGATCATGTACGAATAGAAGCTGACAACGAAAAGTTGGTTCTAAGTGCAACAGGTGACTTGATGGGTGCTACAATTACTTTACAAAAAGGTAGTGATGCTCTTCTTGATCTGGAAGTTAAAGAGCCTTCAAAAGCAACATTTAGCCTAAGTTACCTTTCTGAAATTATCAAAGCTGCTTCCGCAACTTCAGATATAGCGACAATTGAGTTCTCAAGTGATATGCCTGTACATATTGACTTCCAACAGATTAAAGACGGTAAATTAACGTTCTTCTTGGCACCAAGAATAGAAACAGATTGATGATGGAGAGAATTTTGTCGCTTGAATCAGTTTTTACAAAAAACGATTTAGCTAAATATCCATTTTTAAAAGAAACTGCACAATACCTCTCCCCTTTAGATTTACAAATTGAAGACTTTATCAATTCTGGAATGTCTCAAATTCTAGATCACGCTATGGAACGCGCAACCTCGGCAATAATTAATCTCGCTGTTAGACCTTTAATTAATGAACAGGGAACTAAGTACGTAATAAAGGATACACAGAAAGAGATACTTTCTTTTCCAGTTGCGTTAATGCTTGTTTCTGCAACTGAAAATTCTCTTATAAAAAAACGGTACGCGTTAGCTGAAGCTAAACAGGCATCAAATGAATTAAGCTATGAGTCAAAAGAATTCGTTTTTAAAGTAGCTCTTGATTTTGGTTGGCAGATCATTTTTACATCGGCTGATAGTGCATTTGACTTTGCATTGTACTTTAACGATTTTTTGCAAAATGCTAGTCGCCTTCATGATGCTAAATGGAAATTGGTAAACAGCAAACTTTCTGAGGGGAATGTGTATCTTAATAAGCGCGATGTTGTCCGTTTGCTTCAGGAAGAGATAAAACGCCGTATAGAAAAACGACTTGCCACTGTGTCTGTAAGTAAATATCCTCCTGAAATTTCTGAGTTAGCAGACAAACTTAAGACTATTGCATCAGAACACATTGGACAAACTGAAATGGAGTTTCCAAAAGTGGTTATTCAGGAGGCTTTTCCGCCCTGTATTAATATGCTCTATGATGCTGCCTCAAAAAACCATCATTTGCCTCACATGGGTCGTTTTGCATTAACAGCTTTTCTAGTCAACATTGGTATGAGCTCTGAATCTGTAACTGAACTTTTCAAATCTTTTTCTGATTATAATGAACGTCTCACTCGGTATCAAGTCGAACATATTGCTGGCACACGTGGGTCAGGCACAAAATACACATGTCCACAATGCTCAATTCTTCAAACTCATAATGTTTGCAAAAATCGCGATGACACATGTAAACGCATTTACCACCCCTTAAAGTATTATAAAATAAAATCAAAAATGACACAACTAAATGTGCCTGAAAAAATTGATACAACAGCTAAAACATAGTCCTTCTTTTCTATATCTAATGTGTTATTAACTGTAACTTTCTAAATATGATGCATGCATGCTGAGATTTTCATGATTACGTTTTGAGTGCTCCTATAGTTAATGGTTAAATTAGAGAAACAAGATATACTCGTAAGTGATGTTTGTGTCTTCGAGGGATTATGTTTATTCTAAATTTCAAGAGTTCTATAATGATCCCTCAACAGCGGTCTCTATACCAACAAGTTTTGGGCAACGTGAATTTGCTTATCTCATGTTTAGAGAGCGTTTTATGGTTCGACACAAACGTTTTGAAAATATGCAAGTTTTCAAAAATGTTTTAGCTAGAAATGTGCCGTCTGATGTTTACCACTCTTGTGCCTATTATGAAAATCCTGATTTAGAAATGGACAAAAAAGGTTGGATTGGTTCTGACCTTGTTTTTGATATAGATGCCGATCATATTCCTACATCATGTGGTAAGATTCATGATGAATGGACATGTCAAACTTGTGAATTTAGTGGTAAAGGTGTGACTCCTGAGGAGTGTCCTATATGTGGCGGTGATAAATTTTCAGTTAAAACTTGGGCGTGCGAACTTTGTATTGAGTCGACACGTGTGGAAACAGCTAAACTAATTGATATGCTGACAAAAGATTTCGGTTTTGCTGATGATGAGTTACGTGTCTTTTTTTCTGGGCATCGTGGTTATCATGTGCACGTGGAAGGTGAGGTCGTGCGTTCGCTTGATGCTCTATCTAGGAAAGAAATAGTTGATTATGTAACTGGACTTGGTTTGTCTGTTCTTGAGAAAGATCTGGAAGAAAAAACTGTAAAAGGTAGAAAACGAGTTGGTGCTGCAAAAAATTTTGTTTTACATGACTATGGTTGGAATCGTCGTTTAAAGGTGGGTATGGAAAAATTTTTGTTGACTGCGACAGCTGAAAGCTTGAAAAATTTTGGATTAAAAAATAATAATTTACTTAAAAATAAGGATGCTATTCTTAGTCGTGCTATTGCGGGTGGTCGGTGGAATAGTGTTTCTGGTGTTAGTGTGGCAACGTGGCTCAAGTTGGCTGAGCAGGTTAAGTGTTTGGAGTCGGCAAACATTGATACGGTTGTGACTACAGATATTCATCGGTTAATTCGGATGAATGGTACTTTACATGGTAAGACGGGGTTGCTTAAAGTAGAGTTGCCTTTGCGGCAACTTGATGTTTTTGATCCGTTAACTCACGCAGTAGCTTTTAAAAAGGGCACAGCTAGAGTGTTGGTCTCTGATGCGCCTAAGTTTAGTTTGGGCGGAGCGACATGGGGGCCATACAGGAACGTTAAAGTTGTGTTGCCTACTGCTGCTGCGATTATGCTCATTCTGAAAGGCAGAGCTGAGGTGGTCAATGATGTATGATGAACTATATCAAGTATGGAATTATGAAATGACCGAGTGTACACTTGGTGCTTTGCCCCGTGATTTTTATGAGCGTATTACTCGTTATCTGCATAAAATTAAAGAAGAAAACAGTTTGCCTGATAATAAAACTCTTAAGACAACTTTACTTGATGCAGAAACTGCTAATGTTAAGTATATGCTTGGCGAATTATTGTGGGCAAGATACAAAAAATTGGTTAAATTCACAACACAGACTCAGAAACTTTCTATGGACTTGTTAGCGTTTGAAGAAGCTCAAATTTTCGAGAGCTTTGTTCCATTTACTGAGGCTTATCAAAAATTCGCTAAAAGCTTACTTAAAGGTCAAACTCGTCATTCACGTCAAGAGTCACGTAAACGCATTACATTACGTTTTTCTAAAGAAATTCCGCAAATTATGGGTGTTGATATGAAACCATATGGACCATTTAACGTTGAAGATATAGCATCTTTACCCGTTCAGAATGCTAAAATAATCGTAAAACAAAATTTGGCAGTAATAGTTGATGTGACTTAAAAACTTTTGTTGATGAACTTTTATGCGTTTTTATACGTCTTGTGCGGTGCTGTGACGGCATTTTTTTCTTTTGTATGCCGTTTTTGTCCTAAAATAGCGTGGTGTCTATTTTATGGATTAGGATATTTAATTTTAAAAGCGAAAAAGTATAAGAATGGGTGCGCTCTTTCTATGGAAAGCTAAAACTGGTAGTGAACAAAGTGAACGTTCCTAAAGAAGTTAAGACTTACTGTCCAAAATGTAAAGATCATGAAGCTCACGCTGTAACTCTATACAAAGCTGGTAAACGTAGAGCTCTAGCTGTTGGTGAACGCGCCCACGCTCGAGAAAAGAAAGGCTATGGTGGACAAAAATATGCGCTTCAACACGAATTTGCTAAAACAACTAAAAAACAAACTTTGCGTTTGAAATGCAAAAAATGCGGTTACATGCGTCATAAAGATGGAATACGGTTAAGAAAATTAGCCCTAGTTTAAACAATATATGGAGTTAAAATGTTATGTCAGAATGGAATAAACTTATCCCCAAGCCAAGTAGCAATTTTTTGCGTGTTAAATGCTTAAAATGCGGCAATGAGCAATTAGTTTTCAGTCATGCAACAAACCAAGTTACTTGTAACGTATGTAACGAAATTTTAGCTTCTCCTGCCGGTGGAAAAGCGAAAATTAACGGTGAAATTCTCTCAGCGTTAGAGTAAGCAAACAAAGGGGATGTTATAGTAAATGGCAGAGCGTAAGCCTGAATGGCCAGAAAATGGCGATTTAGTAATTGCTACTATAGAGTCTGTAACTGATTATGGTGCTTACGCAAAACTTGACGAATTTAGTAAACGTGGATTACTTCACGTTTCAGAGATTTCTTCTTCATGGATTCGTAACATACGAGATTTTGTGCGCGAAGGACAAAAAGTTGTACTCAAAGTTTTACGTGTAGATTTCGAAAAAGGACACATTGACCTTTCTTTACGTCGTGTTACTAAACGTGAACGTATTGAAAAAATCATGTCATGGAAAAAAGAACGAAAAGGCGATACTCTTTTCCGTGAAGTTGCATCAAAAGTTGGTTTAACAGTTGACGAGCTCTACCAACAAGCTGGCGAAAAAATTGACGAAAAGTTTGGTGTATACGAAGCATTCGAAAAAGCAGTAAAAGAAGGTCCTGAAGCATTAACAAAAATAGGGGTTGAAGAAAAGATTGCTACAGCTTTCGCTGAAGTTGGCGAGGGTCGTATACATGTAAAAATGGTTAAAGTCAAGGGCATTCTCGAAATCAAATGTATGAAACCAAATGGTGTGAAAATAATCAAGGAAGCATTTGCAGCTACTAAAGCAGAAAAAGTTCGCGCGGCATCTGTAACCTTTTATGTTATTGCTGCACCAAAATATAGTATAGAGGCCTGCGCAGAGAACTATAAAAAAGCGGAAGAAGTTTTTCAGAAAGCTGCGCAAAGTGTCGTGTCAAACATTACTAAAGCTGGTGGGCAAGGCACTTTTAGAAGGGAAAAATAATTGGTTTGGCAACTAAGAAAGTGTGTTAACTGTAACCATTACACGTTAAATAAGACAGCATGTCATTACTGTAATAACTCTGTAAAAATTCCTCATCCAGCAAAATTCTCGCCTGACGATAAATATCTAAAATACCGTATGGCAATGAAAAAAGGCAGTGAAGAGTAATGAAAGAAACATACATTAAAGAGCTTCATCAAATCCAACCTAACAACCCCGTCCTAATAGAGGGTCTTCCAGGGTTAGGTTTAGTCGGTAAAATTGCCATGCGATATTTAATTAAACAATTAAAAGCACAAAAAATAGCTTATCTATATTCACCACATTTTCCGTATTTTGTATTAGTCAACAAAAAAGGTAACGTACGTTTACTACGCGGCGCATTTTATTACTGGAAGAATCCCAAAACAGACTCAAATGACCTTATACTCTTCACAGGAGACAGCCAATCACAAACAATCGAAGGACAATATGAAATCGCCTCTTGCATGTTAGACTACGCTGAAAAAAACCATGTACACACAATAGCAACTATTGGTGGTTACCGTATGGAAACAAAAGACAAACCTAAAGTTTTTGTCGCCGCAACCAGTACAGAGGTTATTGATAAATCAGTTAAAGCAGGTGCGTCTTTGAGTGTTTCAGGTAGTCCCATTGTTGGAACTGCAGGTCTAATTTTAGGTTTGTCTAAGTTCAAAAAAGTTGATGCCCTCTGTCTTTTAAGTGAAACACGTGGTTATCTTCCAGATCCGTTAGCAGCAAAGAGTGTGCTTGAAATTTTAAATAACATCTTTGATTTTAATGTTGCACTAAGCGGTTTAGACGAAGAAATTTCTCGTGCAGAAACAATGGTTACACGTCTACAAGCTCTTGAAGAAAAACGTGCTCTGCAGGCAGAAGAAACAAAGAAACAAGATGAAAAGAAAACAACATACATCTCTTAACATTTTTTGTTCTTTTTTTTTAAAAAAGAATCTGTTGTTTTGTAGAGGTTGTTATTTTAGTTCTGTTTTTTTGGTTCTGATAACTTATCGTGGGATTTACTCTCCATGTTAACGATCGTGGGATAAACTCCATACATAAAACTCTATTTTACTGATACCTCTTAAAAACTGTTAACATTCGTGGGATGACCATGCTTTTATAGAGAAATACTGTTACTTTCTCTGCTCAGTAACTGATCTTTTCCAGTTATAAAATCAGATAGGTTGATCTATTCATCTCACGAAAATTAACAGAATGTTTTATCACATTAGTTTACCTAAAAAACACATACAAAAAGATGATTCAGTAATCCTGTTTAGGGGTCTTTCTATGATTGCTTTGGTTGTAGATTATCAGTTTTCGGTGGTCTTCTAAGAAGCAACACTACTACTAAGGCTACAATGATACATATGATGAGACATATGGCACAAGCCAGAAGAATTATCATAGCATAGGGAACTGTTGTTGCTGTTTTCTGAGTGTTACTGTAGTATGTTGATGCTTGTGGGGGCGATGCAGGTAAAGGTGTAGATGATGTTGTCGGATTTGGTGTAGAGTGATAAAATGAGTCCCGATCTATAGTAACTGTTTGAACACTACTCCAACCACTTGATACATCAGTTTCAAACCAATACTGTGGAAACATGTGGTCGGGGCTATCGGGAACATAATGTCCAACTATTGCTTCGACTCTAAAATCCACTTGAGCACCATTAGTATAACCGTTTGCTGAACCTGACACTATACTACCTTGTGAATATTCTGGTGATGGATAAAAAACCCCACCGTACGGATTCTTTATTTGAACTGTTGAACCCCAATTTTGCCAGTCTTCACCAAAACGTCCCTTGGATTGGACAGTATAATACAGATAATATGTAATGCCGTTTGTGCTAGCGTAGGGTGTGAAGGGTTGGTTTTTTATTGTGATCTCTATGGTTTTGTTTTCTACATGATATCCAGGCGTGGTGGTTGTGGTTTTTTCTCCTGTGTATTGGTCAATGGTGGATGTGGTAGAAGGTGGTACATCATATGAGTAATCAACAAGCTGTACAGTGAATTGTGGTACAGACGGTTTAGACGCAGTCTGTGCATCAGCTGGTTTAATTGTTAAAGCCATTAAACTTGACAGTACTACAAACACGAAAACTAACGCTAAAGTTTTATTCACAGTACTCAAGTCTAACACCTATTAATTTCATAGTTAATAAGCCCAATAAAAAAGTTGTTCCGCAAAGAGATGTTAACGAAATTTTTCCAAAAGAGGAGTAAAACCTTAGATCTTAAATATTTTTAGTTTCAGCTTCATCATGTACAAATTTATTTCCAGTTTCATTGTTTGACTTTTTCTGTTCCGAACAAATATATTATCTGTTATCACCCGAAAGTTAACAGTCTGAATACAACCCTAAAAACTGAGTTATCCCACGAAAGTTAACATGGAGAGTAACTCCCACGATAAGTTACCAGAACCTGTTTTAGGTTTTCTTTAGGCAGCCTTCTCGTGGTTCATATATGGTGCCTTCGCGGAGTAATTGGCTTATCATGCGTTCTGTTTCGTTTCTTGGGATTTTGTGGTTGGTTTCTAGTTCGTCAACGATTGCATCTCTCTCGACGATTCCTGTTTGTTTTTCCATGTCCATGAGGACTGATAGGACTACGTGGAAGCGGTCTCTGAGGCTTTTTGGTCTGCCAGTCATTATGAGATCTATGTCAACTACATGTTTAAAGTTGGACATGTCTATGCCTACTTCTTCAAGTGATTTATTCATGATTGCGATTGCTGCTTCTGCATCTTCTGCTGTTACTTCTTTACGTAATGCTACACGGGCGCGGGCTTCAGCGCATCTTACTAGTGATTCAAGTTGTCGTGTAGTGATTGCTACGGGGGAGCCTTCTGTTTCGCCTGCGTTACGCATGGCTAGATAGAATTCTTTAAGGCGTTTTAGTGCTTCAGGGTTTAGTGTTGGGTATACGCTTTTAGCGTAGCTGACATATTTACGCAAGAGTTCTGTGTCGACTTGTGCTTCAACTGGGCTAATGCCTCGTCTGTGAATTTCTAAAATGTGTTCTGACATTCTACTGTCTGTGTCTTTATTTGGTACATCACGAAGCACGAAAATTAAGTCAAAACGTGATAATATAGTGACCGGTAGGGAAATGTTTTCAGCTACTGTGCGGTTAGGTTCGTATCTGCCAAGTGAAGGGTTAGCTGCTGCTAGAACGGAGGTTCGCGCGTTAAGAGTTGCAACGATACCGCCTTTGGCTACTGATACAGTGTGTTGTTCCATAGCTTCGTGAATTGCCACTCGATCTTCAGGACGCATTTTATCCATTTCGTCGATGCATGCAACGCCTTTGTCTGCTAAAACGAGTGCTCCTGCTTCCAGTGACATGGAGCCGCCTTTTTCGCGAACGACTGCTGCAGTTAAACCGGCTGCTGTGGTGCCTCTGCCTGAAGTGTATAAGCCTCTTGGTGCAATGCGTGAGACGTATTGGAGCATCTGTGATTTAGCAGTACCTGGGTCGCCTATAATTAGTGCATTCATTTCTCCTCTTACTGTCATGTCTGGTAGGACTCTTGAAACACCGCCAAATAGCAAGTACATGACGGCTTCTTTTAGATGTTCATTGCCAAAAATAGAGGGGGCAATGCTGCTCATGATTTTTTTATGAACAAGAGGGTCTCGTGAAAGTTCTATTATTTTTGCTTCTTCTTCAGCTGTAGGCGGAGATGTTTCAGGTTCTTTGCCTAAAAGTTCAATAGAATTTGCTTCTAATTGAAGTATGAATGTGCGAAGTTTTCCCATACCAATTAATGACGGTGCATGAGCGCGGACTATTCCAACTATGGAAACGTGGTCTCCGGGGCGTGCTTGATCTACTATTTCGTCTCCAACTAATTTTACTGCCAGAACTCTGGGTAATTGTCCGGGTGGTAAATCTTCTGGTTTTTCTTGTAATCTTAAGTCTTGTGAGTCTATAAATGTGGATTCTTCCTGAGCAAACTCAAATGGGCCGTCTTTACCGCAGTCGGAACCCATACAAATTGCTGGTGCCTTGAGAAATTGACCTGTTTGCTCAATTTTCATTAATGTTCCACAGCGTTTACATTTATATGCTGCCTGTAAAACCATTGGACGAACTGGAGTGGCTCGAACAACTATGCCTTCAACAAGAATTAATCGTCCCATATTTTTGGAGCCAATTCTGCGTAATGCCTCTTTACCTAAAAGTTTCGCAATGCGTACAATAACTTTGTCTATTTTTTCAGCATACTCTTCATCTTCAATTCTTAACTGTTCGTATGCTGCTTTACTTGCATGCTCTAAGTACTCTTCAGGTTTATTGAGCAGTTGTTCAGCTAATTCTTGGTCAAAACTGTATAATTCATCGAAATTAATTGTGATACTAGTTTTCCCGGTAATGGCTAATTGACTAAGCTTCAATCTGTATTTTTCTTTTTGTCCCCTCTCTGAACCTGCTTTGAAAATTTTAAAAAATTCTAAGAAACGTTGTTGTGGATCAACTTGCGGTACTATATCGTCTTTAGCCATTTACAATTCGCCAATCCTATTTTTCTTGTCTTTGAAGAATTTGATTCTTCCAAGCGGAAATTATTTCTCCGAGTTGTTCATAAATAATTTTTTCCTCAGCTGTCAATTTTTTTAACACCTGCTCGCTTTGGGATGATGCTGAAGATAATGTTATAATTTTTTTAAGTCGTGAATTAATTATGTCCTTTGCTAATGCTTTAACTTTATGATATTCTTGGATTTTTTCAGGCTGAACAGCTTCTGTTTCGGCAAAAAATAGGTACCTACGCAGTTTCGGATAGAAATCCTGTGGTAACTCTGAAATCATACCTGGAATTTGAACGCCTTCTTTCCATTGTACCTTATAGAGTTTGTTTCCATCCAGTAGCTCTTCTTCTCTTATATGCACAATACCTGCGTTTTGCAGTTCTTTCGCTATCCAATAGTAAACCTGATACTCATTACCTTCATCAAATGGACCTACATTTAACCCCGCCAGTTTCATTTCAGCAAAGTTACGATTAGCCACAACAGTAGTAGGCGAGTTCTCGTAGCAAAAGTCTAATCTTTTTATGTTTGTAGGCACTATCTTTCCCTCTCAACCTGTTTTGCCCTTTAGGGGTTAAGAAATACTACTACGAGTAACTTTAAGGTTTCCAAAAAAACAAACAGAGTACCCTTCAAAATTTAATGTTCAATAGAATTTTATGGCTTAATGTCACGTTTTTCCACACGAGAACATGTCAACAGTTTTTTCTATCTCTGTTACAACCCATTTTTTAGGTGTAAAGATACTTTGTTAGAATATTAGCTGTTGTTGCATGACTTTTTTTGGTCGTAGGCATTGGTTGCATATGCAGCTAAATGGTTGGTCTTTTGTGGGGCAGAATTTAGTGTATTTGCAGGTGCTGCATCCAAAATCTGTGCCGCATATGGTGCAGGTTTGGGTGAATGTGATTTCTGTTTTTAATATGTCTCGTAAAACGCTTTGGAGCTGGTTTATGTTGTTGTAGTGTTTTATTTTAAATAGCATTTTTTGACTGTTGTATTCTAATCCTAGCCGTATTAGTAGGGTGAATTTTTCTTTTTCGACTCGTGGAAGTTTGAAGCCGTTTTTATTTAGCATAACCATGTTTTTTGCTCCTAAAACATTTTCAAGCTTGTTAGAACGGTTACTTCTTCAGGTGTAAGTTTTAACCATTCAATTAGTTGTGTGCTTGTTTTCTTTTTTTGTTGCAACATCAGTCTAAGGTAGGGCACGTAGATCATTTTCGCTTCGTATTTACTAACATGACATTGATTACCTATTTTAGCACATATACTATTTAGTGTTGTACGTTTCGCTTTGGTCCAAAATAGTGTGTGTACTTTGATTGGTGGGGCTGTAATAAATTCGAAGTGTTTATACGATTCAGGGTTAACCGTTGCTACCTGAGAGAGGTTGTTGAAGAAATATTTGATTAAGTGCCAATTTTCTGTTCCTACTCTTCCTCTGAAAACATCTGCTTGAGATAGGTAATCATACGCTTTTGCGAGTTCAACTGTATCCGTGTAGCGTCGAGGCATGTTATCACTAATAGCCATTAGCAGATCATCGAATTCGACATCTGAAGAATTAAGAAAACTTGCCGCTTCTACAACGCTTTTCGCTGTAAAATAGCCTCTTAAGGCATCATACATGTCGATATTTCTATTTCTCAACCCTAACGCTAAGGTATCCTGTACAGTTAACGTTTTGCCCTCTTCACTTAACCCCTGCAAATCATTAATAGCTGACCGTACATCACCCTGACTGTTTATAGCAATTTTCTCAAGAGCCTCAAATTCATACATGATCTGCTCCTGTTCACAAATTTTCTTAAGTGCCATTATAATTAGTGGAATACGCGTTTGTTGAAATTTTATAAGTAAACAAATTTTTTTAAGCGGTCGTAGTTTTTCAAGGTCAGGATCATTAGCTGCCATTATAACAGGTGCGTGTGTGTTTTCTATAATTTTTATGATAGCATTAACCCCGCCGCGGTCTTCATTGCCTGCAATGCCGTCTACCTCGTCCAAAAATAGCATGTTGCCCTTAATTTCGCTGGAAAATTTGTCTAATCCTGCAAATGATGTTGCTGGTAATGCTATGCGGTTTACCGCTTTTTCTGAGCGGGCATCGCTAGCATTCATCTCAATGAGCCTAAAATTGTACTCTAAGGCAGCAGCGTTAACAAGAGTTGTTTTACCTACACCTGGTGGCCCATAAAGTAAAACTGCCTTTTTTGTAGACCGTTTATTTTCTATCCATTCTGTAAATAGTGTTTTTGCTTCTTCATTGCCTATGACTTCTTTGATTGATGTTGGTCGATATTTTTCGACCCACAAATCGTTTTTCAACTATTTTCCCCTAAAGTTATGCTTGCTTTAGCAAATTGGGCTAAAAGTGCACTTAACTGTATGTCGCTATTGGCTCCTTGTGTTAGACGGTAGTCATATTCGCCAAGGATGTTGCTAAGTTCAGCTTTTTGTTCAGGTGTTATATAGCTGATTTTAAAGAGTTCTTTTTGCATTTGACGAATAATTTCTGCTCCAGTGAAACCGTAAATGCTTATGATATCATACATTACTCGACGGGCTTCCACAAAGTCGCCGTTTATCGCTTTATTGAGCATGAGTTGTACCTGTTTAGGGCTAGCCTCGCCTATGACTTGGGAAACAACTTTTTCATCTACTTCGCTGTCTTCTTTATATGCCGCTGCTGTTTGGAGGGCATTTATGGCATGACGTAAATCGCCTTCGCTATAATCTACGATTCTCTCAATAGCTTCGTTGGAAATGTTTACGTTTTCTTTTTTAGAGATTTCTTTTAAATGCTCTATCATAGCTGTTCTGTCAAGTCGTGAAAACCTAAAGATTGCGCATCTGCTTTGTATGGGTTCAATTATTTTGCTTGATTGATTACAAATTAAGATAAATCTTGAAGTACGACTGCTAGTTTCCATGATTCGTCTAAGTGCTGTTTGCGCAGGTCCAGTCATTTGGTCGCATTCATCTAAAATGATTAATGCAAAAGGCACATCGCCAAATGCCCCTCGGCTATAACGCGAAAAATCTTTAACACGTTCACGAACAGTGTCTATGCCTCTCTCATCTGAAGCGTTAAGCTCTAATGTAAAATTTCTCCAGTTCTTTATACCAAACAATTCATA
>JAITBW010000063.1 GCA_031283385.1 Nitrososphaerota archaeon | reverse complement strand
CGATTTAGCGGCTCGCTCAAAGAACATGCCCCGTACTTTATCGTGATTTTCAACATTTTGCGACCTTGTGAAAATCATTACACTAACATATCTCTCTATATGTGAAGACTCTCAATAATGCACATGGAACATTTGTAGCTGGCGTTATTGAATATGGTCATGTGTTAAATGGCGTTCCAGAAGTACAGCAACACTATAAAATTTTGGATGTTGTTATGTTTCCTAATGATGATCCATCAAAAGGAAAGACAGACACCTTATCAGAAGATGTATTTGTTAACAATTTATACGAGGTCATAAGAAAATACTCAGCTATTGTAAAAGATTGGAATATATCTCTGGGAACAGAGAAATTGTGCCAAGATACGATTTCGGATTTAGCTGTTATACTTGATGAAATACAGGATGAGTATGGGGTTAATATTGTTATATCTGCTGGGAATTACAGCGGTTCTTTGAGAGAATGGCCACCTAATATTGACAGAGGCAAAGACGATAGGATAACTATTCCTGCAGATTCTGTTCGAGCAATTACTGTGGGTTCTGTTGCTAACGTAGGTATTTCAGGGTTTGTTGAAAAAGATCGCCCATCACCATTTTCACGAAAGGGTCCTGGAGCAAATTACATAATTAAACCTGATGTGGTTTATTCAGGTGGAAATTGTGATTCAACTGGTAACTTTGCAGGGACTGGAATTGTTTCTTTTGATATCAATGGCAATCTTGTGGAAGGGATTGGAACAAGTTATTCTGCGCCTGTTGTTACAGCATTGATAGCTTCTTTAAGGGGCAATATTGAAGAAAATGAAGCTACTGAATATGCAAAAGCGTTTTTGATACATTCATGTGATATTCCAGAAGGTGTTGATAAAGAGGAGCCAGAGTTCAGCAAGTATTACGGGTATGGAATACCAAACAATGCCATAGAAAAAATGGTGTCTTGTTCAAAGTCTGATGTAACTTTAATATTCAAAGGCGAGTTACGTGAAGGAAGTTTTATTGAGTTTAATGATTTTCCGTTTCCTAGATCGCTAATTAAAGGTGATAAATGCTATGGTCAAATCAAAATGACCTTGGTCTATACTCCAAAGTTAGATGCTTCACATGGACAAGAGTATTGCAGAGCAAACATTGACGTCCATTTAGGAACGTATGCAGGGATTGATGAAAAGGGAAATGTCATTAAATTCAATAGTGAAGTTCCTTTGGAAAAGAAGTGGAGCGAAAAATTTGAAGCCTCGCTTGTTGAACACGGATTCAAATGGTATCCTATAAAATCATATAACCGAAAAATTGTTAAGGGCATAAAAGCAAAACCTTGGCGTTTGATGATAGATTGCTGTGCACGTTTGGATGATAGTTATGCTGGTCAAAAATTTGTGTTACTTATAACAATAACCGATCCAGATGGTGCTGACATTTATTCAGAGGTAATTCAGTATTTACGCGAAAGAGGCTATATGTTTAACAACTTAAAACTACAAAGTCATATTAGACAGAGTATCGGAATTTAATTCACTCGCTAAATGATACAGCAATAAAACCGTATAGTGTAACAAGAGCGGCAGTTTTTTTATGTCGCTTATTTTCTAATTATAAGAATAAGATGAAAATTTAGTATTTTCCAAAGATCTCTCTCTAAAGTTAGAGTAAAGTTTTTTAAATATTAAGTATACTTAGGTTATTAGTGTTAAATATGAGTCCTCAGAGTCAAAACCATGATTTTGAGGAGCAGATATGTTCTCAAACGGCTCAAGCTCGGCCGGAGCACCATTTTACCCAACCTAACACTCTTTCACGTGATTCAGCTTTTAAAAAAACCAAAAAAACAATAAACCCACAAAAAACTGTTCTAAGAGGAAACTTGCACAAGCTCCTTTTTACTTAACTGAAAACATAAAAAAGGCACCACATAAAGCAAAATACCAACAATACTCAGACAAAAACCTGTCCAACCGATAAAGGCATTGTAAACATTTGCACCATACAAAAACAAAATTACGCCAACAATAAAAAAAAGAACACTTGCCAAACTTAACCACGACATCACAACAACCTCTATAGGTAATTACCGAAATCAACAAGATATGATATAAAGATTTACTGCTAGATACACTTCAACAACAAAAATTTAAGAGAGAGAACCAACAAACTTGCAACATTACCAACCAAATAAACAAAAAGAACACACTAATCCGACAGTTTTAAATATTCGCACAAATACAAATAGCAAATGAGGCAAAATAATGTCGGGAACAGACGTTAAAAAACCATCAAACAAAGAAGAATTTATCAAAACAATTCTTCAAGCCGCTCAAAGAGAAACAGAAACAAAAAATAAACCGACAAAACCGACAATTATCGGAACCGCAAAAGAAATGGATATCCACAGAGACACCCTATATTCTTGGTTAAAAGAATTTAATGTTAATTTTAAGGAGATCATAAATTGTATGTCGACACAAAATAATAAAAACGAAGCAAAGACAAGTTCAACATATTTAATCGGTGAATCACTATTAGGAGAAGGAAATGAAGTTGCACACGTTGATTTAATGATAGGAGATAAAAACGGACCAGTTGGTCAAGCATTCGCAACAGGCATGGTAAACTTGTCAGCAGGCCACACACCATTACTGGCAGTTATCCGCCCTAACCTACCACCTAAACCACACACACTAATTGTCCCAAAAGTCACCGTTAAAAACATGGGAGACACAGGAAAAATTTTTGGACCCGCACAAGCCGCAGTAGCCAAAGCAGTAGCAGACGCATCCGAAGAAGGCATAATTCCAGCAACAAAACTAGACGAGTGGGTAATTATTGCAAGCGTCTTCATACATCCCCAAGCAACAGACTACCGCAAAATTTACCAATACAATTACGGCGCAACAAAAATGGCACTTCAAAGGGCACTCACAAAGTATCCATCATTAGACAAAATTATTTACGATAAAGACCGCGCAAAACACCCAATCATGGGCTTCAAAGTTCCACGTCTATGGAGACCACCATACCTACAAATTGCTCTAGATGCACCCTCACTTGAAGGCGCAAAGAAAGTAATTGAGCAGCTACCAGGAAGTGACAGAATTATCCTTGAAGTAGGAACACCGCTCATCAAACGGTACGGTACAAGAGTTATAAACGAAATACGCGAAATTGCCAAAGATAAATTCATAATAGCAGACCTTAAAACACTTGATGTTGGCAAAGTCGAAGTAGACCTAGCATATGAAGACACAGCAGACGCTGTTGTCGCATCAGGACTTGCCCCAGCAGAAACCCTTGACGCCACAGTACAAGAAGCAAAACGCTTAGGAACATACGCAGTTATCGACATGCTAAATGTAGAAGATGTACTTGCAAAACTTAAAACAATCAAAGATTTCCCAGACATCATCATTTTACACAGAGGCATTGACCAAGAAACAGGCAGAAGCAGCGGACTTGAACGCATAAAACGTATTCGCGACACATTCCCCAACAAGAAATTCTTAATCGCAGTCGCAGGCGGCATCGTCCCAGAAACAGCCAAAGAAGCTCTGGAAAAAGGCGCAGACATACTTATCGTTGGCAGATACGTTACACAGTCAAAAGACATAGAAAGATCAGTAAGAGAATTCCTTGAATTGACACCAAGTATGCGTGAAGACGTAGATTTATACAGAGTACATACAGAATAAACAATTTCGAGCCACAGGCTCTCTCTTTCTTTTTCTATAATTTCTCACAGTTCACCAACTATTTCCTTAAAACAACATTTTATACATCAAACACTAAAAAGGTGAGCAACTTTCGAGTTGGATTAGGTTGCAAATTTTATAGATAAGAAAGCTATCAGAAACAGTATCGCAGCGATAAAGTATGTTGGCAAATAATTGTAAGTGTTTGCTAGATAAGGTCCAAGAAAAGAGCCAAAGGCAGTACCTAAACCGACTAAGCCATCGAAAAGACCACTTTTACCTGCAGGTATAAGCTCCATTGAAACAGAAATCATTAAAATATAGTAAATAGCGAAGGCGAAACCTAAAAGAATCAGAACAAAAAAAGTCAACGCTGATGGATATATAGCTAATTGGACAGCCCCTATTAATGCGAAAATTAATACGCTTCTAAACAACACGCATCTGGACATTTGTTTTTGGGTATCCATTGACCGCGCACGACCACTGATAAAAAAGTAGCCAACTGTAGCACCAATTGAAGTAAAAATGGAGCCAACATATGCCATACTGCTAGGTAGCCCTAAGCCTTGACTTAAGAAGACGGGTAGGGGAGTAAAAAAGATGCTTGTTGCCAAAGAAAACAAAACAATAGCTATAGCAAACATTTTAAAACTGTCTCGTTTAGGCGCATCATACCAATAAGAACCTCCTAAAACTCGTGAAGCGGAGACTACACTACGATAAGTAAAGTCAACCGCTCTCTCTATTCTAACAAGGCGTCGTTCAAAAATCAGCAGAGGATCAGTAACTAACAAAGCTGACAATATAAAGGCGACAACACTTAAACCGCTACAAAAATACAGAGTATAAGTTGCCAAAACAGCAGGACTAAGATTTGCCGCAAAAGAGAATAATCCCACAGATAAACAGAAACCTATAGCTAAACCAATAATTAGACCAACTTCAGTATAGATTCTATAATAACTATAAGACCGCTCCCAGTCATCACGACTATAATGTTCAGCGATTAACACATTTTTTGGAGCTTCATGAGCAATATGAAGAAACTGCATTACAACATAGAGCACTACAAATACTATGATATTTCTGGCAAAAGGAAGAGTCATCATAAAGAGCAGAATAGCTGAAGAAGCAAAAGACATTAAAATGAAAGGTTTACAGCGTCTTGTCACATCACAAAACCAACCCCAAAAAAAAGAGGCAGGAATTGAACAAAACATTGCAACTGACATCATTATACCTAAAGCAACTAATGGTCCCCCGAGAACAGCTACATCCTGAAAACCAATTACATA
>JAITBW010000034.1 GCA_031283385.1 Nitrososphaerota archaeon | reverse complement strand
TCACGAGCATAACGTGAAGTTTTTTAAGCGAAGACTCATTCCAGAGTTCTTCACCTGTCAAGATTTAGCCCCAGTTTCCCGGGGTTGTTCTCGTCCTAAGGGCAGATTAGCCACGTGTTACTGAGCTGTATGCCGCGCCTCGTTTTAGCTGAAGCGCACGACTAGCATGTCTTAGTCCTATCCCGATAGCAGTGGGGTCCGGCAGGATCAACCGGAGTTATGACACTCCGTGATGATTTCTGCGGATCATTATCATGTTTTTTGTGTGGTACGAATATTAATATGCACTACATTCTTTCTCTCTCGCACTATTGTGCTTAACTGGATTTGGAGGAAGAAACATTCCACTCTATACGTCAAAGCCCAATTCAGACCTAACATGAGCAATTCTATCAGGTCCACATACATGTCCCCGCAATTGGAGGCCAACTCCGTCATTCCTGCAAGGCAAACGCCGTTTCGGTAGGGGTTGAGCCGCCGCCATATGTTTTAATTGCGGGGCGCAATTATAGCTGAATTCTATCATGAGGAACTATAACGCATATAAAGGTTATGCTTTACGGACGATAAATAACATCAATTCAACCTTTTTTAAAACAAAAACAACATTAAAACACAAACAACAAAACAACAACCCAAACACACACTAAAAACACCAAAAAACAAACCATAAAACCATCAAAAACCACCATCAACAGCCTTAAACATACTTCCCGACACGTATCCCTGTAAATCAAAAGTCACATATTTAAAACCCAACTTTAACAACGCATCCACAATTTGATCCCAAACCTCCAATTTACAAAAAAGAGAAAACTCTGCTTTCGAAACCTCAATCCTTGCCAACCCATCATGATCTCTCACCCTAACCTGCACCACACCAGAAATCTCCCGTATAGCACGCTCAGCACTATCAACCCGAACCAACTTTTCCAACGTAATTTTTTGATTAAAAGGAATCCGCGACGCAAGACACGCCAAAGAAGGCTTATCATAAACACTGAGACCCAAATGCTCAGCCAACCTTCTAATCTCGTCTTTACTAAACCCATTTTCAACCCAAGGACTATAAACATCTAAAGACTCCTGCACCGCTTTAAACCCAGGACGATGCCCAGAAAGATCACTAAAATTAGTACCTTCAAAAACCACTTTAAACCCTAACTGACCAGCAAACTGCTTTAAACATGCTATTAACTCTTTTTTACAAAAATAACACCTATTTTCAGAATTAGCAGTAAAAAAAGAATCCAACAATACATCAGCCTGAACAACATAAAAATGTATACCTATCTCAACAGCAACACTTTTTGCAGTCAACAACTCTTCACACGCATTAACAGGAGACTGCACAAAGACGGCAACAGCTCTCTCACCTAAAACCATATGACATATAGCAGCTAATGTAGAACTATCCACACCACCAGAAAAAGCAACAACAACCCCTTTTCGACCTACATCAGAAATATACTCTTTTAAAAGCTCAAATTTTTCGCTAATTACCACATCCATGCCACATACACGCACCTATAAAACAGCTCTAGCCTCTGCGGTAACTAAATCTGAAAGCTCTCTTAAAGACAAACTAGTCTTCTCAGCCAAATACTTCAAGTCATCAAACTCGGGTTTTAAACGAACTATTTTACCCTTACTATCTTTTGAAACTTTAATTCTCACAATTTCTTTTTTACCATCTATAGATACATCAACTGAAAGAATACTTCTAGAAACTAGATACCTTTCACAATAGTAAACTCTCACACCTAAAGTACCCATTTCGTCAATTAACACATTAACAAGCCGCTGACTATCACTTCTATCGGCTATAACCTTAATTATTTGAGCAGGACGGCTTTTTTTTGTAAACACAGGCACAATACTTACATCCTTAGCACCCTCTAAAAACAAACGATCAACTGTGTAGCCGATAATTTCACCAGAAACATCATCAACACTAGTTTCCAATACCGCCACTACATCACTATCTAAAGAAGCATCAAAAGATTTTCCCAAAGTTATACGTAAAACATTGGGAACCTCAAAAAACTCTTTATCACCCGCACCATAACCCACTTTTACTGGAATCATTTTTGGATAAAAAGGTGTAACTTTAGGAGATAAATTGACAAGTAATGCAGCACCAGTCGGGGTGGCAAGTTCAGATTCTACTGGTCCGCCTTGTATTGGGAAATTTTTTGATTGAAAAATAGCTAACGTTGCAGGTGAGGGACTAGAAGTTATACCATGAGAAAATTTGAATAAACCGCCTCCAACAGACACGGGTGTAGTGTAAAGCTGTGTGTTGAAAAAATCGAGATCATCCAGTGCAACTGCGGTTCCAATGATTTCTGCAGCTGTATCTACTAGTCCGATTTCGTGTAGGTGCATGTCGCATAGAGAAGTGGCGTGTAGATTAGCTTCGGCGTTTACAAGTGTGTGTATTACGTTTGAGGCGTATTGTTTTGCTTTAGAGGAGATTTTGAGGTTTTGCGCTGTTTTTTCTACCATTTCAATTAATTGTTTGCCATTTTTATCGTGTTTGCCGTTAGCTGTAACAGAAACTTTGGTGGCGTGGAAATTTTTTGACATGACTTGTTTGATGTCTACTTTAATGTTTGAGTAGTCAGATGTGATAGATTCGATGCTTTGTATGGCGTGTGTAACTTTTGTGGCATCTGCGCCTATATCTAAAAGAGCACCTAATAACATGTCACCTGCTATTCCAGCTGTTTGACAGTCTATAATTGCTATGGGAGAAAAGTTGGTCATGTTTTTCCACTTGATAATATTTTAAAACGGCAAAAACGATATATTGCTTGTGGTTCTTGAGGCAGTAGGTGTATGCGCATGTTTACGTTGAGGGAGATTTTAGAAAAAACTGCATGTTCTGAGTTGTCTGTTGAGGAAGCAGAGAAACTGGTTCGTTTACAGGCTATTGTAGAGCTTGAGTGTATAGCTAAGATTGATTATAAAAGGGAGGAGCGTAAAGGTGTGCCAGAGATTATTTTGGCTGAAAATAAGACGGTGCAGGATACTGTAGATATTGCGATGAAAATGTTGGAAGCTGCTGGTCGGGTGATAATAAGTCGGTGTACGTTGCAGCATGTTGAGGCTTTGAGAGCTTCCGCGGGTACATTAACAGATGCTGTTTGTAATGTTTATGAGAAGGCGAGAATAGTTGTTATTAAAAAGAAAGATTATGTTGTTGTAAGTTCTGGGGGCAGGATTGGTTTGCTTACGGCTGGTACTTCGGATATTGCTGTAGCTGAAGAGGTTAGGGTTATAGCAGAAGAGATGGGTTGTTGTGTTTATGTTGGGTATGATTTAGGTGTAGCTGGGATTCATAGGTTGCTTGAGCCGCTTAAGGATTTAGTGGTAAAAGATGTTGATGTTGTTGTTGTTGTTGCTGGTAGGGAGGGGGCTTTGCCGTCAGTTGTTGCGGGTATGATTAATGTGCCGGTTATTGCTGTTCCGACGTCTAATAGTTATGGCTTTGGCGGGAAGGGTGTAGGGACGCTTATGGCTATGTTGCAGTCATGTTCTTTGGGTATGGCTGTTGTAAATATTGATGCAGGTATTAGTGCAGGGGCTATGGCTACGTTGATTGCTAATCGTGCAGCTAAATTTAGAAAAAGCTAAAAATGTATGTATTTAAAAAATTGTTGGGAAGGAAAGTTGTTAGGCTGTTGGTGTAGTTTTTTCGACTGCGCTGTTTAGGCTTGACATTTCTGCGTTTGCTTTGCGGATGAGGTCGCCTATGGTTTCTTTTGTTGGGACTGCTGCGCCGACTGATAGTGCGATTGCTTTTTGGTGTGCTCTTTGTAGTAATGGTTTAATTGTGTCTTTTGTGGTGTATCCGATTTCAAGTGCTAATGCGAATGCTTCTTGGTTGCTTGTTTCTACGCTTTGTTTTGTTGCTGCTATGTCAACGAAGAGTTGGTTGCCTGTGATTATCATGCCGTTGTCGTATATTGCGCGCATTGATATGCCTAGTTCTACGGATTTTATGCCTATTTTTGAGAGTATGCTTGCGAGTCGTTCGTTTATGGGTTCGCCTCTGCGGACGACTAGTGTGTCTTTGCTTACCCATACGCTGCCGTTTTCAATTCTTGTTGGTAGTCCTACAGCGTTGAGTTGGCTTATGACTGGTCCGGGTGGTTGTCCTGTGTTGCTTTCTGGGATGACTATGTCTAGTGCGGCTAAGTCGCCTGATTTTGCGAATGTTTTTACTTTTCCTTTGTCAAGTAGAATTGCTAATTTGAATGGGTTTAATGCGGTGAACATGAAGACGTTTGGGCCTTCTAGGTATTCTTCAAGTTGTGATAGCTCTGTTTTTTTCATTTCTGCAAGAGCGAGTTTTACTAGTGTGTTTTTTAGGACTTTGAAGGTGACTTGTCCTTTCATGCTTTTTTTGAGTTCTTGTAGTTGTGAAGCTCGGACTTTTTGTAGACTGGCGATGCCTATTAGATTGCAGTCTTTTAGCACATCGACTATTTCTCCTACTTCAGACGTTTTTTGTTGTAAGACTTGTTGTGACGGCATGTTTATTTCCTCAGTTATGGTTTAATTTTGACAGGTTCGCCCATGGATGTTT
Source organism: Nitrososphaerota archaeon (assembly GCA_031283385.1). Taxonomy (GTDB): domain Archaea; phylum Thermoproteota; class Bathyarchaeia; order Bathyarchaeales; family Bathycorpusculaceae; genus Bathycorpusculum. The sequence continues at coordinate 2,965 of JAITBW010000034.1, read as the reverse complement.
TAATGAACATGAACTTGACGTTTTTGAGTCCACGTTTCAATTTTAGATCCAAAACGCGAAGGATAGCTTGAGCGTTTTCAACAAGATCTTCGTCGCTCATTTGTTCTGTTCCAAATGGGACTTGGATTACTGGTTGAGTGCGCATGCGTATGACAACCGTTTGTCGGTTTTTTGTAAGAATTGTGTTAACGTCAGCAGTTGGCGGAACAGGAATAGGCATTTTACCTCTTGGACCTAAGACTGGACCGAGAATTCTACCGACGGAAGGCATCATAGGTGCCTCAACAACGAAAATGTCATATTTTGTTGCTACCTTGCGCAATTCTTTCTTGTTACCTGTTAACGCTTCAAGGGCGTCTTTTTCTAAAACGAAATCAGCTTGTGCATTACGTGCTTTAAATGCAAATTCACCAGAAGCAACAATGCAAACCTTGTTTGGTTTACCAGTTGGCTTTGGAAGTTCAACTACTTCTTGTATTTTGCCCTCTGGTGCTTTCATGTCAACTTCTTGAATATCTAGTATCATATCTATGGTCTGGTTGAATTTTTTACCGCCAGACTTCGTCTTTGCCTGCTTTATTGCTTCTAATATGGTATTGTTATCTAATGGCATTTTTAAGCCTCGAATCAATGAGGGATTGGAACCCAATTATAAAAATATTCGCCTAACATTATGGGCTACCGAATAGCTGTTCATACATGCCAGCGTCAATGTCCTTCTGTACATCGCGTGGATCTTTGCCGTCAACGGTTACGCCTAAAGTAACACATGTACCCAGTACTTCTTTAGCAGCATTTTCAGTAGTTGTTGATAGTAACTGTGGAGCTTTAATTTTTGCAATACGCACAATCTGCTCCATAGATAAGTCGCCAACTTTGACGCTGTTTGGGGTACTAGAGCCTTTTTCAATTTTTAGTTCAGCAACAATTAATGCTGAGGCTGTTGGAGTACCAACTGTTACTTCGAAGGTTTTATATTCAGTATCAACATTAACTTTTACTGGAACTTTCATTCCAGCGTACTCTTTTGTAACTTCGTTAATTTTATTTACTACAGCTACAATGTTGACACCTAATGGTCCAAGAGCTGGACCGAGTGGAGGACCGGCAGTAGCTTGACCACCGCTTACGATTAATTCTACAACTTTTGTTTCTACCATTTTATTTCACTTTATACTTTTGCTTTTTCTACAAGTTTTACATAATCTGAATGTACTGTAATTGGCAAAGTAAATGTTGCCTCGAGAAGTTCAAGAGTAACTTCTCCTTTTGACTTATCAAGTCTAGTAATTTTTGCACGCATGCCCTTAAATGGTCCACCAGTGATCTCTACAAAGTCATCCTCACCAAGATCTTCCATAACAGGTTTACGTACGATATATCGTTCAATTTCAGCAAAATTGACTAAACCAGAAACGCGAGAGCGAACATGCCTAACGCCTGCAATAGCTTCTTCTACGTAATGTGGACCATCAGCTTCTATGAATACATAGCCTTTCAAAGTGTCAGGTATTAAAAGAGATTTTAAGGGAATCTTGTTCATTTCAACCTTTGTGGTAATCAGCCGTGCAACATTTCGTTCTTGCCCAGTAGTTGTTTTTACCACAAATATTTTGGTTGTTAATGAATTATCTTTTTCCTGCATTAAAAAGACCTCTAATTGTTTAGGCTCCACCCAAAGCGGGCAAGAGGTAATTGATAGCATAATCAACTATATTTGCTGTGTTTACAGCGGTTAAAGTGACTAAGCCGCCAGATAGGAATGACCCGATAAGTTTGATTGCGAAACCAACTAAGCCTACCACGCCCATGCCTAAGATACTGATTTTTATTGATATCCATAGCTCATCGCGCCCAGGTTTCACTGCTAATTTCAAAGTTCGTACACATTGTGATAGGAATGATTTTATACCCATATTTACCGCACACTCATGATTTCTTTTTGAAATAATAAATGTTACTGTAACCTTTTTAAGAATTGGAAACCTTAACAGCATATTCATTATTAAACTTTCAGGTTTGAAATTAAATTTTGCGGTAAGCAAGTCCTGAGGTATCTAAAGCGGCAATTAAAGCAGTCTTATCTTCGCTTTTTATACCTCGCCAGTCTAAAAGTACTTCTGAGACTTGTTCTAAACTACGCTTGACACAGTGATTGAGCATAAAAACATCCACATGTGTAACGGCGTATTTGGGAATCATGTGACCAAAAAATGCTTCGCCATTAAGAGCCATGTTAGTGAATTTTTTATTATAATGTGTTCCACCAATGCCTATAACCGCTTTTTGAACTGGTTTAGAGTCAAAGTTTTCTATTGTAGAAATTACACTACAAGCTATAGCATAAGCTGCCTTATGGTTAGTCCACTGAGACATAGAACTGCCAAGTTCGACAAACATTGAGGGCACATTTAATGAAGGCCCATGATGAGTAACTTCAAAAGATACATCATATTCGGATAATTCGAGTTTTTGTTGATAAAATACGAGCATTTTCAATGCATGACTCATTGCGGTAGCAGGAGAAATAGAAACTGTTCGTGGCAAACCACCAAAGTCTGCCTCTGCAAAGTTTCCAGGAGGATGCACCGTTAATGTTGGCATACCGCTTTGGCTACTATGTCTTGAAATGAAAACTACAAGTTCGACATCTGGAAAATTTTCAGGAATATCTTGTGCATCCACTGATTCATCATTTAGTCTGATAAGTGTAACTGATTTTTTATTAATACTTGTAGTGTAAACAGGGTTGCCTTGGAATTCCTCAAGAGCTCTCTTAAATGGACAATATTGTAGAATTTGGTTAGCAATATTTAAACTTGCAACATCTTTGCTTGAGGAAACCAATAAAAGCATAGTCATTTTGAAGTACATTTTGTTGAAAAAGGTTTCTGCATTTAAACAAGTTTTATGATGATTAACATAATGTCTAAGAACAATAAGAAAAGAGCCATAAAACAGTTTT
>JAITBW010000019.1 GCA_031283385.1 Nitrososphaerota archaeon | reverse complement strand
TTTGGTAATTTAGTAAAAGTTAAGTGTTTCTTTGCGTTTTTCTGCCTCTTCATGGAATCGTAAGACTTCATCGATTATTTCCACATTTGAGAGCAGCATGCGTCTACAACAATAGCGCTTAACATCAAGGCTATCAAGTACATCACTTGCGTTTTCGCCTGTTTTAATACGCTTTGCAAATTCTTCCCATTTATCTCCAACCAATTTACCGCAGGTGAAGCATCTTACGGGAATTATCACTTGTCTTCTTTCACCTTACCTATAACTCTTCTGTACTTTTGCACGTGCTCCAGAACCACCAACTTTTTTGGTTTCTTTAATTCTTGAGTCACCAACAATCATTGTTCGGTCGTATTCACTAAAGACAGTGCGTAAATGTGTGCTTTTTGTCCATTTGAGTAAAGCATTTGCAACTGCCATACGTGCTGCTTCAGCTTGTCCCATAAAACCGCCGCCACTGGTTTGAACATCAAGATCTACTTGTCTCCAAACGTCCCCGCCAGCTTGTAAAAGAGGCTCCATGATTTTTTCGCGTGCAATGTTAGGTTCGTAAATTTCAACTGGTGTCAAGTTTATACGTACTTTACCTACACCTGATCTGACAACTGCTCGTGCAGTAGCAGTTTTCCGTTTTCCGCTAACAACTATTACTTTTTTTGATGGCATAATTATTCACCTTGATTCCATCCAATTTCTTTTGATAACTCAGCTAACGTGAAGGATGGACCTTTGAGTTTTGATGCTTGAGCTTTTTCAAATTGGATTGTTTGCTTATCTTTGAGTTCTAATGGGATACCCATATAAACTTTTAAGCGTTTGAGAGCTGTTTTACCTTTTTGTTGACTGCAAGGTAGCATTCCTCGAACGGTTTTTTTAAGTATTCTATCGGGTCTACGATAGTGAAATGGACCGCGTTCTGGTGCACCTACTTCGAGGAATAAGTGTGCCTCTGCAACTTTACTTTTCTTTTTTCCGGAATAAATCGCTTTTTCGGCATTAAGAATTGTTACGTATTCACCGTTAAGCAAAAGTTTTGCAATGTGACTTGACATTCGACCAACGATTAGTCCGTCAGCGTTTACATAAGTTATTTGAGATTTTGTTGACATGTGTTTCACCGGATAATTTTAATGTTTGAACCTTTTGGGTTGTTTGCAATAAGTTCAGGGATTGTTACATATTTTGCTTTTATTGCATCAAGTTTTGCTTTTGCAAGTTCGGAAATGCTAAAAGCTGCTATTGTAATTGGGTGAGTTAATGAACCTGTTCCAAGAATTTTCCCTGGAACGACAACTATGTCGTCACGTTTTGTATTTCTGTTAATACTGCTCAGGTTCACTGCAACACGTTGAGAGCGTGGTTTAGCTAATTGTTTAGCTACGGCTATCCAGATGGGCGCACTTTTTTCCCTGCTCTCTTTCTTTAATTGTTTGATAAGTTGTATTAATTCGGGGTTGGTTGATTCCGTTTGTATCATTATATTTCTACCTTTGCTTGTTCTTCAAATTCCTTAAGTTGTTGCTTTAGGATTTTTGTTGCTTCTCTAAGCACGCGTTCAGGTGGAAGAGCACCAGTTGATTCTAAATTAAGAATGAAAGCGTCTTTTTCCCATTCAACTTTGATTAGAGATGGTTTTTTGGGACATATGTCTACACAGTCCATGCATAGAGTACATGCGTGTAAATCGCGGACAGCAATTTTTGCACTTTTAACGTCTAGCACTTTTTTAGGACAGATGTCTACACATTTTTTGCAATCGTCACATGATGTTGTTGGAGGTGTAATTTTTGGGTAATATTTGTATGCAGAGACACATACAGGTTGCCATTTTGTATGAGTTTTACCCGTACCAAGTCTTGCATATGCTTCTAGTTTTATTTTTTGACCTTTTGCAAGTTTGACTATTGGAATTTTATCAGATACCGGAACAATTTCAGGGTTTTCAGAAACAAGTTCTCCGCTGTAAACTGTACGCGTACCATCTGTCGCTTCTGCAGTTAAAGTTAATGTAACACGACATTGTGGGCAACCAAATTCGCTCTGGCATGAGCAGTCATCTGGGGTATTGTAATTATCAAGGTCAGTTTTTAATGGTGTAAGACCAAGTCTATGTGCAATAATTTCATCTTGTAAAATTGATGAGTTATCAACCATTACAACATCATCAATTGCCATACATGGAACCTGAGCAAGTGATATTCGACGGAGAGCGTTCATTAAGGGAACCTCGGCACCTCTCACAATTGCGCGAAGGCTGTTACCATTTTTTTCAAGGATTTCAATTTTCACTTGCTAAGTCACTCCAATAATAGACGCGGTATTAGTTTGGCATATTTCAATTTTTCTATTAAATTAAATAATGGGGAAAGTAAAGTTTAAACTCTTCTTCCTCTTCGACCACCAGGTCTTCGTGTGCCATCATGTGGAATGGGAGTTACTTCTTCTATGCGTTCAATACGGAAACCAAATCTTGCGAGAGCTCTGATGGCTGCTTGTGCACCTGGACCAGGGGTTCTTGGACCACTACCGCCGGGGGCACGAACTTTGATGTGTATAGATGTTATACCTTTATCTCTGGCAATTTCTGCAGCACCTGTTGCTGCACGCATAGCTGCATATGGTGATGATTCCATACGGTCAGCTTTGACGAACATACCGCCTGTTGTGCGTGCGATTGTTTCTGCGCCACTAATGTCAGTTATGTGAATTAATGTGTTATTGTATGAACTGAAAATGTGGACTATACCCCATTTTTCGTTACGTTTGCTGTTGCTCAAAATCTGCCGCCTCCGCCTCGTCCGCCTCTTCTACCACGTGAAGATTGGCGAACTGTAGGTTCTTTAGCTACATATGTCAAACTAACGCGTAATGCATGTTCTTGATTTGACACGGTACTTGTTGTTGAGTAAGCTATCTTGTCTTCTTCCTCTTTTGGTACAATGTAGCCAGGAATTGTTACTCTGCGATTGTTAATTGATATGTGAGCATGTGTAATTAGTTGACGTGATTGGAATATTGTTCGTGTTAAACTTTTTCGGAAGACAATAGTTTGTAGTCTTCGCTCTAAAATGTCCTCAATAGTTAAGTCCAAGACATCATCTAGAACAGATGTTTCCTGAAGGATACCTAATTTTTTTAGGCGTGCTAGGAGTTCACCTTCCATTTTTACACGTTCTTCAGGGGTTTTGCTGATTAGAGAGCGTGCGATGCCTCTTACTTTGGATAAATAGGTTTTGTGACGCCAGAGCTCGTGTTTATTTCTTAACCCGTATTGACCTAAAAGTTTAAGCTCTTCTTGTAGAATATCTTTGCGCCAACGGAAACGTGGCGTATCAAATTTCTTACGTTGTTTCTTCGGATCGCCCACGATTATTTGCCTCCTTCAGATCCGCCCGACTTTTGTTGTAAAGTCTTTTTCTTAACACCCAAAGCTTTACCTGCGCGGCCAGTGCATTTTGTTCTTTGACCACGAACTTTTAAACTGTAAGCATGGCGATATCCACGCCAAGAACGGATTTCTTTATCTTTATCAATATCAGTTTTAACTTTGAAAATTAATTCAGCACTTAAAAGATGGTTGTCTTTACCTGTTTCTGAATCTTTTTGTCTGTTATAGAGCCAGCTAGGTATCCCATATTTTGCTGGGTCTTTAAGTACATCTTCTATTTTTGCGATGTCTGAATCTGTTATGAAACCTACTCGCAAGTCTGGGTTAACACCTGCTTTTTTAAGAACAGCGTTAGACAAACTCATGTTAACGCCCCTAACTTTCTTCACTGCATAAGAAGTTTTAAGGGTGCCTGGTGAGTCAGCACCTACGATACGTATTATGTGACGAAATTCCTGTGACGACATTCTAAATTATCATCCGTTTTTAACTTGAAGCAGTTATACGAAATAAGGCAGTATTTATTTAAACCTTCCCTTGTCATAACATTCGTTTAATGAAATCTATAAACGGCTTTGCCCATAGTTCGAAAAACTAACTTAGGTGTGTTCAATTACTTCAATAATATTCACAGTTGAGGCAATCCAACGCAGATAAACATTGGTCATGGCACGTAAAGCAACGGTATCTTTAGCAGTGATGTTTAGAATAAGAAAACAATCATGTACTTGTAAAGTTACATTTGCTCTATGTGTAACAGGTGAATTGACCTCAGGCTTTAATGCTGTAACGGTAGTAGCAAGTTGTTTAGGATCAGAGAATTTTAAACGTATAATTGCATTAGCCTTAACAACCATGTTTTCACTTCAAAATTATTGGAGTATACAAATAGATAAATGTAAGCAAAAAATAAACAAAAAATGGAGAGTATTGCAAAAAGGATTATAAGGTGGTTTAGCCCTTTGTGTATCGACGGTTATGAGATGTTCAAAGTGTGGAAGCGAACATTGCGTAAAAGCGGGATTTAATCACAACAGACAAC
>JAITBW010000145.1 GCA_031283385.1 Nitrososphaerota archaeon | reverse complement strand
TGCAAACAAACCATGTAAGCTTTGAAATACAGCAATACAATAAAGAATTCTTTTCAATTCAAACTCAACAGCCCCTAGACCCAGCAGTCATTAACGATATGGGAGGCATAATAAAAATTGGGCAGGGTAATCTAATACTGGACAGTCAACAAGTGAAAGAGGCCTACATTAAGCATAACAGGCAAGCTGAGAAACAAGTTGCAGAAGCTTTAGAAAATAGCGGTATAATTGAGCAATTATCTATGCATTCAAGGGGTAAAGTGTTTTTTGGCGTTAGTGTTTACATTGAAGAAGATCAATTTAAAACTCGTGCGGGGGAAATTCAGCGGCTACTTGGAAGCACAATAAAAGACGGTTTAGCAAAGCAAAACAGAACAGCGCGCTTCATGGGATTTACCAACAAGTCACAAGGACAACTTAGCCATGTCGAGGTTATAAAAAAAGAGCTTGTAGAAAACAAAGCAGAGATACTTTTGTGTATTGGCAGAGAAGCCAGTTGGATAGCAACAACCATTGCAGTCCATAACCCATTTGAATTCCAAAAAAGAGACATCTACAAACCAAGGCAGCGAAAAATTTTCGGTATGCCACCACGTCTAGCAAAAATCATGATTAATCTTTCAGGTTGTACCAAAGGAAAAACGTTGCTTGATGCTTTTTGTGGTGTAGGCACGGTTTTACAAGAAGCTCTGTTGATTAAAGCGCAAGTTGTAGGTACAGACATTAATACATGGTGTATTAAAGCAGCAGAAGATAATTTGAAGTGGTTAGCACAAGAATATGAATTATATAATGTTGATTATAGGGTTGTTCAAAGTGATGTGAGTGTTCTGTCTATGAAAATTGGTAGAGAGGCTATTGATTGCATAGTTTCAGAGCCGGATTTAGGGCCTGCTTTGCGTCAAATTCCTACAACGCCTTATGCAAAAAAAGTCATTGATAAGCTTACTCCACTGTTTTTTGGATTTATTGAAGAAGCGTATAAAGTGCTTAGGTCAGGTGGTAGGCTTGTCGTGGTTACGCCGTATATTGTTACTCGTTCAAAGCAGATAGTTACTATGCCTATTGGTGGAAAAGCAGAAGAGACTAATTTTATACGTGTCAAACCGTTTAGTCCAGATTTTTTTGCTAAAAACATCAGTAACACGCAAAGTTTAACGGATCTAGAGTCGCTTATAGAGGTTGACAATAGACATTTAATTGGTAGAGAAATTCATGTGTTTCGTAAATAACCGTTATTATTATTAGTTTGTTTCAAAGTAGAATATAAGAACAAGCCATGAGTAATGAGACAATTAACACAAGACCGGATTGGGATCGCTATTTTCTTGACTTGTGTGAAGCGATTTCTAAACGTGCGACATGTGATCGAGGAAAATGTGGTGCGGTAATTGTTAAAGATAAACGTATAATGACAACAGGTTATGTTGGTGCGCCATCAGGTTTACTACACTGTGACGAAGCAGGGCATGACATGCGCAAAGTCTTCAATAATGATGGAACTATAACTCAGCACTGTGTGCGCACTTTGCACGCGGAACAAAACGCAATTATTCAAGCAGCACGCTTTGGAATCCCACTTGAAGGTTCAACGCTGTATTGTAAGATGACGCCGTGTCGAACATGTGCGATGATGATTATTAACGCAGGCATAAAACGGGTGGTATGTGAAAAACGCTATCACTCAGATGCAGACACACTTGAATACTTTAAACAAGCAAACATTGAATTAACAATTATAAACAATGAAATTGAACGATACAAAAATCAATAACAACCACAACCAAGTCATAAACAACATACAAAATTAACTTAATTTTATCTTATGCTAAAGCGAAGCTTCAATCAGATGAATAGATTCGAAAAAAGGCAATTTGCTTTCAACTTTAACCGCTGCTGTCAAGCCACAATCACAAAATTTCTGAAGAGTTAATTCTAAGTCTGTTAGACTAGACTGTAACAAAAACACTCTGCCCAAGGGTTTTAAATGCGCAGCTGCTTGGGGGATAAAACGATCAACTACATCACGTCCAGTAACTCCACCAGCCCATGCGAACTCAAGCCACGTTTTAAATTCACATAATTCAGTGGGCAAGTAAGGGGCGTTAAAAAGTATTAAATCAAACAAGGCATCAGTAGTTAAAGCAGTTAATAAATCACTTCTCAGAAAGCTCATGTTGTCTGGTACATTATTAAGCGCAGCATTTTGTTTAGCACAACAAATTGCGTAGGGATTAATGTCGACAGATAACACATGTTTTGCGTTTTGAGACGCCAAAATACCAAGAAGACCACAGCCAGTACCTAAATCCAATACATCATCTCCTTTATGTACATCAAGATTTTCTGCAAACAAAAAAGAATCCTCTGAAGGCTCAAACACTTCCTCAGTTATATCAAACACAAAATTTTGAAAACAAACACGTTTAATTGGTAAATGCATTTGCTAATGCTCCAAAGTTTTCAGGATAAAGTTCACGTGGACGCATATCATGGTAGGGTAAATTTTGAAGGATATCTTGGAAAGCCTTCTTGTTAACATTCAAAGTGCTTTTAATAAAGGGTTCAAGAGCGTTTGAAAGTTTCTTGTTTCGTTCAGTAAATAACCATTTTACCATTCGTTCAAAAAACAAGGTATCCTTTACAGTAAAAAAAGGAACCTGACGAGTTTTTATTCGCAAAATAATTGAGTCAACATCTGGAGAAGGATAAAACATGTCTTTGGGTACAAAATCCAAAAATTCAACAGTGGCTTTCTGGCTAACAATCACGGTTAACCAACTATAGTCTTCACTTCCAACCTCTGCAACAAGCCTATTGGCAAATTCTTTTTGCACAATTAACACGGCACAATCAATATTATGCTCTAGTAAAAACAATACAAGTTTAGAGGATAAATAATAAGGCGGAGCCGCAATGACTTTATTAAAAATAGGCAAAGCAGTTTTTAACACATCCCCTTCAACAACAGTAATGTTAACAAAAGCACTTGTCTGCTGTCTTAATGCCAAAGCAATTTGTGGATCTTTTTCAACTGCAATGACACTACGACAGTTATTACACAAAAATTGAGATAAAAAACCAAAACCTGCTCCCGCATCCAAAACAATGTCAGAGGAAACAAGTTTGGCATAATTTGCAAGTTTAGGATAAAAAGCAGGCTCAATCATAAAATTTTGCCCAAGCAACTTGTTGGGCGTAATGTTAAAAGTTTGCAGTAGCTGGCGAATTTCTTTGAGGCTCATTTTTGCTACTGTATCCGAGTGAATAGACGATATTTACTATCGCCTTCAAGCTCCTCTAGAACACGTTTTGTTATCAGTTTAGCAGGACTTGGCAATTCAGTACGACTCTGCAAATCGTCAAAACTTTCAAAGGGTTTACGTGTACGCTCATTAATAACTTGCCACATGTATTTTTTACCAATGCCAGGAACTAATTCGAGAGCGTGCATACGAGGAGTGATTGCACGAGCAGTGTTAAAAAAGTTAACAAACCATTGTTCACGGTTAGCCACAATTTTGCTTATAACTGAAGAAATCTCAGCTTTAGCCGCCGCAGTTAATTCTTCATAACCCACTCTACCAATGATGTAAGTTACTTCTTCACGAGAATCTTTGCCAACACAAACGCGATCACCAGGTTTTAAGGTTAACCCTTCTTTTACTAAAGCTTCAAGCACAGTGAAAAATTCTTCGCCAACACATTGAATAAGGGCTTCCGCTCTATAACCAGCTCTTCCAGTTGGACGACTTCCAGGCTTACCGTGTGACAGGAAATCTAACACGTAAGCGTACTCCTCGTATCGCTTCTCCATAATAATCACTACTACATGTACCTACAATTATATATCCAATACTTAAAAAATACTTACGCGTTTGTACTACTTGAGGATTCTGTTTTCATTTAGAATCGCAACAATTTTTTCAAGCTTTTTAATCTCGATAATTTTGCGACCGCCAGCAAGAAAGACACGTAATTCATCAACAGTTTCAGGTACACAATTTACTATTTGAACAGCCTCAACCTCATCAAGCTCATACTCGTTTACAAAAAGAGCAACTAATTCTTCAGCTTTATCAGGCTCAATTTTAGTAAATCTGTTAACGTAATCTAGAGTACGACGTTGAAATTGGTCAAGATTTTCTTCACCAATTGATTCCAATGTCTTCTTAACCTGTGACAAAGTAAGACTTTTTTCGCCTAATTCATCTTGACTCATTTTCAGCTCAGTTCCCAGTATACGGCTCTAAATGTTCACAACGTACAATGATTGTTTTAATAGCCTCACCTTGTGGAACATTTACAACATAACCACGTCCACGTTTTTCTTGTATTACACCAATTTTACCATGGAAACGTTTGTGAGGCATACTTTTTTGTACACTAGAATCCATTTTTATGATTACTTCTGAACCGAGTTCATATTCATGAAGTAGTTTGCTAATATGTGGTTTTCCACGTTCACGTTGGGGTTTACGTAACAAACTACGAGTCCCAGAGTAATATCCTTTTGAACCTCTCATTTATTTCACCTTAGTTATCATCCATTATGACGTTAAGTACATCAAGTTTAAGCGTCTTTGCCCTGTTCCCAAGCAAGCTCGAAACGCTTGGAATTGTTCGACCTTCATCGCCAGATACCAACTCTTTTACATAGAGGCCACCTTGACAACGAATTTCTAGCATGGCTAACTTAAATGCCACCTTCTTAACTTTAACGTTATATATGTACCTTTCTCGAACCAAATCAGCCCTTCGATGCAGAACACGCAGCGGAGTTTGTTGTTTAATTGTTATACCTGAAAGTTTTTCTTCAATTGAGCACAATTCGTCAGGTGTAACATCATTTTCAAACTCAGCAAGTAAACGATACTCCTTAACAGCATTTTCACCCTTTTTAAGGCGACGTACCTTATCTTTAGTTGTAAAATGAAGCGTAGAAACTTCTACTTTATCCTCAGCACCAGCATTTATTGCCTTTTCTAAAGCGTTCAGATCAATAAAACGGTTTTTAGGTTTAGAAATTTCAACAATAAACGGACGACCCGTTCCAAGCATACGTGCATCAATATCTTCACGACCAGAAGCATGGAAAAAAGAATCTGTACCTCTGGCAAGCTCTAACAGGAGATTAGACGTAAACTCTTCAACAGACTCAGGATATAGTTTACCTGTTCCACCACACTTTTCACAGCCACGCCCTCTGCAACTCGAACAGAACCATTTTGACTGCGGAACCGTACGAACAAGTTTACGATATCTACCTCCAACAAATAAAGGGTTAACTTGAAGTTTAACTTCATCTGAAAAAGGATTAACAACAACTACAATGTCAGGAATTAAATAATCCACTTCTTTACCAGTATGTACACCTATAGCTTTACCAAATAAGCGACCAAATTCATGTTTCATACTTTCAGCAGTATCAATACCAAAAACAGCTTTGAACTCATCCTCGCGCTCTTCAATTTTTACAGGCAATTCAATACCTACAAGATAAGTAGAAAAATCGTAAACACTAAGAGAGGCTAAAACATTTTTCATTAAAGCCTCAACGTTACTAAACGTACTATCACAAAGAAAACATTTCTCAACTGATGGCACAAAATCCTGCTTTAAATGCTTCAAAGTTTCCTGAGCAACTTTTGAAAAACCATTCACCGCTAAAACTTGGAGTCTAGAAACCCCCTCAGCAAAATTTTCTTTCACCAAATCGTTAGCTTGCATAGTTAAAACAATCTTTAGTGAAAAACCTCTAACAGCATTTTCCATACTATAACCTAAAACCGCAAATTGTCTACCAAGACAACTATCGCATAGGGGATTTTTACTAAGAAGCTCAAAAGCTTTCTCATATACATCCAAAAGTATGCACCTATTTAAAATTCGAGGGAATACCACCACCCATTCCCATACCACCTTTTCCACCAAGACCAAAAGGAAGCTTCTTTTTACGTTTAAACATTTTAAGCATCTTACGCGTCATAAAATACTGCTTAACTAACTCTTTAACTTCCTTTTCAGTTGTACCTGAACCGTGAGCGATACGCCTTGCGCGAGAAGAATTAAGCAATTTAGGATTCTCTTTCTCCTCAGGGGTCATTGATTGAATAATTACACGCCACTTATCAAGACGACCTTCAGCATTGTTTACCAGTTCATCAGGCACATCATAGGACATTCCTGGAAGCATCTTTAACACTTTACTAAAAGGTCCCATATTCTTAACCGCGCTGAACTGCTCATACATATCAGTTAAAGTAAATTTACCACTAAGAATTTCTTTAGCTTTCTTCTGAGGAACATTAACTTCAGCATCATGTACTTTCTCCAACAAGGTCTCCAAGTCACCCATACCCAACAGGCGACCAACAAAACGAGAAGGAACAAACGTTTCTATATCTTCAATTTTCTCGCCAGTCCCAATGAACTTAATAGGAGCCCCTGTTGCCGCAACAGCCGAAAGAGCCCCACCACCACGCGAAGAACCATCAAGTTTAGTTACAATAATAGCGCCAATCGGAGTTGCTTCATGAAAATTTTTTGCTTGAATCAATGCCTGTTGACCAATGGTACCATCGATAACCATTATAACCTCGTCAGGTTTAATACTTTTTTCAAGATCTTTCATTTCTTTAATAAGATCTTTTTCTTCTTTATGACGACCAGCAGTGTCAACAATAATCAAATCCTTATCAGCATACACATTTAGACCAGCATGAACAACTTTAACTGGGTTGTTAGCTTTAGCATCACCAAAAACAGGTATGTTTATTCTATTACCAAGCTGCAAAAGTTGTGCATACGCACCTGGCCGAAAAGTATCAGCCGCAATCAAACCAGGCTTAAACCCACGCTTCTGATAATACCTAGCAATTTTAGCCGCATGCGTTGTTTTACCTGAGCCTTGAATGCCAACAAGCATAATTATTTTCTTTTTACCAGGCTCAACTTTAAGCGGAACAGGTTTATCACCTATAAAACGAGTTAACTCTTCATATACAACTTTTATAACATGCTCCCGACGAGAAATCCCTGGCGGCACATCTTCCTTTAAAGCTCGCTCTTCGATACTCTTAGAAATCCCCAACACTAACTGCACATTAACATCTGATTGAAGCAAAGCACGTTGTATATCACGTACAAGTTCTTTTACCACTGCCTCATCAACAACACCAGCTTTAAACAATTTCTTTATAGCATTTGTTAGCGAGGAACCTAAACGATCAAGAGCCATCCGTTTTCACTCCAACTTAAACAAGCATATCTACCTTTAAAAGATTCAGCATAAAAAAATGTAATTCACACAAGAGGCAAAACAAACTTTTGAGGAAAACGCCGTAAGTAAAGCCTCAGTTCCCCAATAAGTTATTCTTCACAATTCAGACGGCTCTTCATGCATCATTGGCTTCACAATAAGAGGCAATAAACACACAGATAAACATAAGCCCCCAATAGAAATCTTCTTTTGTTATGGCATTTAATAAAAAGAAGGTTCATAAAGAAAAGTTTAGTTCAACTTGACATGCAGGTAGAATATTATAATTAGAATCAAAAAAATGAGTAGAAATATAAAAAGCAAAAAATATGTTTCGATTTTACAGAGTTATTTGACTCTGCTTATCTTTATTCTGCCTAAAATTTTCCAATATTCAATTTCTGCGCCGGCAACTAGTTTATCTTTTAATTCGTCTTCACTTGGAAACGGAGCATCAGCATACTCATATGTTTCCAAATCCATGATTTGTACGCCATTGGGGTTAACTGCAAAAATTTGACCTGGACGTTTATCAATTATTGGAATTTCAGCGCTACCATCAACGGGTTTTACGAATTGTCTTTTTTGATTATCAAAAACACCTATGGCAACAATTCTTGCTTTTGCTGAACCGTGTTTACCAGGTTTAGATTTTGCTATATCTACAATACGGCAGGGTTCTCCTTCAATCATCATGTAACCGCCGACACGAAGTTCGCCTACATCAACTGGTCTGCTCATTCTCGCACCACAATTTCTTTCCTATAAATCAAAAGTCTAAACAACACCCATATATAGATTAAGGTCAGTATAACCCTTAAATGGTGACATTGTGTTCAAAAACGCAGGAATAGTTGCCCGTTACGATAAAGAAAAAGCCCTGCAATTAGCAGAAGAGCTGACAAAACATCTAAACAGCAAAGGCATAAAAGTTTTCATCGAAGACACATTAGCAGACAAGGTAAATGTTCAAGCAGAAGCGGTTCCGCTTAAAGATATGAAAACAGACTTCATTATCACCATCGGAGGAGACGGCACAATTCTACGCACGGGACTAAACAGCCCAAAACCAGAACCGCCAATTTTAGGAATAAATATGGGTGTTAGAGGATTCCTAACAGAAGTCGAACCTAATGATGCATATACAGCAGTTGACAGAGTCCTTAAAGGCGACTACAGGCTTGAAAAATGCACCAAACTATCCGTAAAAATAGGCAATGACACATTACCAGACGCACTAAATGATGTTGTAATTTCAGCAGGCGAACCATCAAAAATTCTTTATTTAGAAATTTGTAAAAACGGCAAGCCAATCCTAAATTGTCAAGCGGACGGCATGATTATCGCAACCCAAACAGGCGCTACAGGATACTCTCTTTCCGCTGGAGGTCCAGTGCTTGATAGATCAATGGATGCGATTTTAATTACGCCTATTTGTGCATTAACAGTATTTAGGTCACTTGTTTTTCCCACAGACACTGAAATCACTTTGAATGTTATTAGACCAAAACAGATGCTTGTTATGATTGATGGCAATTATCATCACATGAAAAGCGAAAAAGAACTCAGCGTTAAAATTACAAAAGCAGAGAACAGCTCAAGATTTATCAGATTTGAAAATGACTTCTATGATAGACTAAGCTGTAGATTACTATTTCAGGGCGCGAGATGACAAAAAATACAAACAGATAATAATAGTAATGTTCAAAAAAAAATTGTTGTTCTAGACACTTCAGCATTTTTAGCAGGATTTGACCCCTTCTCAGTTGATAAAGAGCAAGTAACCGTGC
>JAITBW010000136.1 GCA_031283385.1 Nitrososphaerota archaeon | reverse complement strand
GTTACAGGCTGCTCAACCCCCGCCACACTCATCAACATAGCAGAAGACAACTCCGCCACCAACTCCTCCTTAGAATACGTTTCCATACCAAAATTAGCTAATTTATTAATACGGTTCAGGCGTTTTTCATGCCCTGTAGAATGAGCCAGCTCATGAAAAGCTGTTGAGTAATACTCGTTATTACTTTCAAATTGGGTCATGGCAGGCATTATAATTTTATCAAACGAGGGCGAATAACAAGCGCGGTCGCTCCCTGCAACATGCACAAAATTTACGCCTGAGCGCGACACATAACCATCAACAATATTTTGCGCCGCCTCTATAGGGTCGGCTTCCTGTACAATCTCTAATTTGCTTACAATACCGTCACACTGGCTAATATGGAAAACATTACTATACTTTAAACACGGATACTCTGTAATCTCGTTGGTTTCCTTGTCCGTATGTTCAATCATTTTAAAGAAAATGATTATTTGGGATTTTTCGCCTTTTTTGATTTTGCCGCCGCACTCTTGACACTGCTTAAATGTCAAATACTCACCGCCATGCGGGAGTAGTAAGGGATTTATCCCTCGGTACTTCTTGCGGGTTATGTAATTGATTGGCGCACAGCCGCTCCAAGGTTTCCGCCAAGGGATAACGCCCTTTTGAAGTTCTGCTAAAATACGATTGGTTACTAACTCATAGACATTTACCGGCATAAAAAATTCTCCTATTCCCGCCCTGCGTGGTTACGGCGTGAAACGGAGATTGACAAACCATCTAAAAACAGATATAATATATCCGTCTTGTAGGCTGTGGACTCCTATCCACTTCCGCACCGTGTTGGTGTCCTACCACCAGCACGGGCAAGGCATTTTTTATTAGTCGGTTAGTTATAGCCCAACCGCCGAAAGGCTTGTGTTTCTTAACTTTTCTACACTTGCATTATATCATAAATCATACCTTTCGTCAAGTCATTAGGTGAAAAAATATGTGTTTTCGGGTAAAAAGAGCCGCCCAAAAGCCTTAAAAACATTATATATTCAATAATACTGCAATAGCGTGAGAGAGTATGAAGCGGGTTACGGCTTATTGTCGGGTTTCAACCGAGCAAGATGACCAATTAAATTCGTTAGAGAATCAAAAAAGGTATTTTGAACAATATATCGAAAATAATATTGAGTGGGAATTTTGCGGGCTTTATGTTGACGAGGGGATAAGCGGGACGAGTGTTGAGAAGCGGGCGGGATTTCAGAAAATGGTTTCCGACGCTGAGGCGCATAAGTTCGATTTGTTGCTCACGAAAGAGATTTCACGCTTTGCGAGAAATACGCTCGATAGTATTTACTATACGCGAAAGCTAAAGGGGCTGGGTGTTGGCGTAGTTTTTATGAATGACAACATAAACACGCTTGACGCTGATGCAGAGCTTCGTTTAACAATAATGTCAAGTATTGCCCAAGAGGAAAGCCGCAAGACGAGCGAGCGGGTGAAATGGGGACAAAAACGGCTCATGGAAAGAGGCGTTGCCTTTGGCGCAAAAGCGTTAGGGTACAACCTAAAACACGGTAAATTGACGATTAACGAAGATGAAGCAAAAATTATAAGATTAATTTTTGACCTGTACCTGTCGGGCATGGGGGCGCACAACATAAGCAAAGAGCTTGATAACATGGCAATCCCCACGCCAAACGGCGGTATGCGGTGGAATGCTGTTCGCGTGCTCAGAATCCTCAAAAATGAGAAATATATCGGCGTGTTGAAGCAGAAAAAGTGCATAACAGTTGATTATCTAAGCCACAAGCGCAAAACCAACGAGGGCGAAGAAAATTTCATAATAGTTGAAAACAGTCACCCGCCCATTATCGAGAAGGAAATATTTGACAGGGTGCAAGCCGAAATCATACGCCGAAAGAACGTAACTGTTGAAAAGAGCCGATATTCTAACCGCCATGTTTGGAGCGGAAAGGTAAAGTGTGCCTATTGCAATTCGACATTTAAACGGAAAATCAACAATAGTACGTCGAATAGTCCGCAGATTATTTGGCAGTGCTCCGAGGCTGAAAAGTACGGCAAAGAAAAAATCAATGCGCAGGGCAAAAAGGTTGGCTGTAACTGTAAAATTGTCCCTGAATGGATCTTGCGGGAAAACTTTTTAGCCGTTCTAAATGCGGTTATTGAGAACAAGGATTTTGTCGTGCGGGAGCTAAAGGAGCGTGTGCGCCGCGCTATAGACGAATGCCCAAACAAAGGGGATGAACTCAAAGAAGTTTTGATGGGGCTTGATAAATTATCTGATAGAAAATCAAGGTTAATCGAGATGCACCTTGACAGGCTGATTAGCCTTGCCGAATATAAAAAAGCCTATGCACAGTACGAGAAACAGCAACAAGCCCTGCAAAAGCGTCTGGCGGTTTTGGACAGTGAAAATAAACTTGCGGCAGACTTGAAACAGAAACTTGACAGCGTAGACCAAGCAATCGAAAATTTGGCGCGGCTTATAGAATTTGGCGATTCGATATGTTCAGAGGTGCTTGCAAAAGTCGTTGTTGAGGGCAGGGAGAAAATGTCATTTTACCTAAAGGCGGGAGAAAACAACGACCCTGTTTTCTTCAAAATACCCCTTTTGATACGCCAAGACTTGTTAATGTAATATCTTTCCCCTCAGGAATATCGAGTGGATTTGTAAGGGTAATGTCTCTATCAAAAGCAATAACAATAGATGCACCAGATGGCGCATTATCAACAGCCACCACAAGTTCCGCTTCATTACTAATCATGGTATCAGTAGAAGCACCTAACACAAAGGGTGAAACAGCACTAAACATAGAAACCAAACAAGAAAAAACCAATAACACCACAAACAACAAAGAAACAAAAAACAAAACCCCACCTTTACACAAACGATGACCGAGTAAATTAAACTTAGACTACCTATTCATATGCTCACCATACAGGTTATTGCTTTTTAAGCTTTAGTCTTCCGTTCACACACAGTTTTACATATCAAAAATTAGCAAACTTACAACATATTACTGCAGAAATAATAAATGAATAAATAACCTAATTAGAATTCTAACGCGATAAGTTGAAAAACACTATGTTTGTGTACTGCTCCAATTGTGGTGCAAAAGTAAATATTGAAATGAACCTATCATTTGTTTTTTGTCAATACTGTGGTTCAAAAAATAAAATTGAAACTGAAGAAATGAAAACACCACTAAAGTTGGCAATATAAACAGTACAGCCAAAACAGAACTGAATAATCTGATTCTATCGGCAGAATATGCAATCGATCTATAGAGCAAATGGATAGAGCAAATGGATAGAGCAAATGGATAGAGCAAATGAAATACTCATGACAGCCATCCTTAGTTGTGGCAATGATTATCGGATACATACGTGCAGAGCCAAGATCGCCTTGCGCAAATTAGACGGAAAAGCACTTTTTACTTCATTAGAAGAATTAAAAACGCCTAAATCCACACAAAATAGCAAGGAAATAACTGCGGCACTAAAAAAACTCATGACATACAAAGGTAAAAACGGGATCACTGCACTCCACATAGCATGCCATGATGAAAATTACGCCATGATGTTGTTTTGTGTTGATCAGGGTAGTGATGTTTCCATGAAAGCATCCAGTTAACTACTTGGTATTCATGTAGCCTGCTTTGGCCAGTAAACCCAAAGCCTCCTCAAACGGAACCGACAAATCCCGTGCCTTAATCGTCCTCCACCTCTGCCGCCTAGGTTTCAGTCCCTCCTCAAAAAACATCTCAGCCCTAACAAGTAAATGATACATAACGCCAAGCATCTTTTTAGCCAAAGCAACAATAGCAACCCCATGACCCCTACGCGCCTTTACTCTCAGATAAAACTGCTTAAACCTGCTATCACCCCTACACTTAATGGCCGCTAAAGCACACTGAACCAAAACACGCCTAAGCCACTTCGAACCATGCTTAGTAATGTGGCCGTTCCAACGCTTCTTCCCACTCTGACGAAGAGACGGCACAATTCCACAATAACTGCACACTGCTTTCTCGCCGGTAAAGCGTTTAACATCCCCAAGCTCCGCAGCCACCGCAGCCGCAGAAACAAACCCAACCCCTGGAACACTACATAGCTGCTCAATAACAGCCGCATCAACATATTTTACTATCTGCGAATCAACATCTCCAATCTTCACATCAAACTCATCCACCATATCCAAACACAACTTTAACTGAAAAAGATCCGCCTGACTCAAACTACCCATAATACTAGCCTTAATGGCCTCACCATTCTTCTTCACAATGGTTGATGGACATCGATCCAGAGCTTTATCTATGCTCTCACCTTTAGATATTGCCTCAATAATTATTCTACCGCTCTTACCAAAGATATCTGTAAGTTCAGAATCCAATCGTACATTACAGAGTTGCAAGGTCTTGTGCACTTTATTTTTGTAACCTGCCTGATCTTGCACAAGGGTAGCCCTTAATCGGGTGAGTGAACGCAGTGATCGCAGGGTTGCTTGTGGAACATAGGAGGGCTTAACCAGCTTGCTTCGCAACAGATAGGCCAGCCATTCACTGTCTCGAACATCTGATTTTCGTCCAGGTATGGCTTTGACTTGCCGCGGATTAGCCAACACCACCTCAAAGTCACTCTCTTCTAGAGAAGCATAAATGGGAATCCAGTACACCCCAGTTGACTCCATCACTGCTTTTGTGCAGTTGTTTTCTTTAAGCCATTTCTTTAACTCAAAGAGCTCATCGGTGTGTACTCCAAATTTTCGTGTTTCTTTAAAGGTATCTCCTAAAATGGTTGCTACCACTTCTTCTTTTGCGATATCTAATCCACATACAGGATTCATGTTTGGTCATCTCTTATTTTTGTGGTTAGGTTTAGATTCGGTGGCTTCTCAAAGGCGGGTTTTTCCATTCGGGCTCAAGGCTCCATTCTTCCAATCTGCAAGAAGGCACAGACGCAGTTTAATAAATACGGGTTCATAGACACCAAAACACTATACCGGTCTTATTCCTCTAAACCTGACCGTTATACTACAAAAAAGTTAAGTATATGCTTTCGTGATTCTTCCAGCGTCGGCGCATCGCCGACGGTGTACTATAA
>JAITBW010000135.1 GCA_031283385.1 Nitrososphaerota archaeon | reverse complement strand
TGTGCGCCTCGTACGTTTTCTGAGAATGTGGATAGAACAACAGCTAAGGCTAAGGCGGATAGTAAGGTTACAAATAGTGATATGCCTAGCATTATGTAGCCAAAAGTTGACGGTACTAGTCCTAAAGCTACTAAGTCAAAATTTCCTGCGTTAGGTATGCCCATAGAGATTGAGCCAATCATGTATGAGTAGCCAATAAGAACGGCTACTGTTGCGATTCCTGATATAATTACTGTGCTTGCGACTTTACCCATTAAAATTGCAAACCTGTCAACTGGAACAGTTAGTAGAGTTTCTAGGGTTTTTTCTTCTTTTTCCATAGCTACACTAGTAGCTGCTATTTGCATTGAAAATGTAATCATTATCATTACTGTTAAAGGTAAAGCAAGTGATTGCGACATCATTAATGTAGATAATGTAGCTGGGTCTACGCCTTCTTGTACTTGACCTTTAATAATAGTTGTCTGTGTTGCCAAAACAGCGTCAGGTGCAATAGCACGGTTAAAGGCACTTACGTAGACAGTTAAAATAGAACTGCCTAAGTCACTAAAGATGCCTCCGCCTTGATAAACGCCGTAAATGTTAACGTTTGCCATCATGTCATATTCGCCGTTAACATGACGTGACATGTTCTGACTGAAACCTGCAGGTATTTCTATAAACTGTGTACTGTTATAATCTGATAGCAGCTTTTGATCTATCACTTGCTGAGCAGAAATACCCTCTAACGTTTGAACATTCATAGTTAAGCTAAGATAGTCAATAAAATTTTGACTCCACTCTTCATTGTCATTGTTAAGAACAAGAACAGTTGCCTGCTGTGTTTGCCCATCTACACTATCCATAGCATAACCCATAACAAAACCCATAACCGGAAACATTACAAGAGGAATAATTATCATACTAATGAGAATTTTTGGATCACGTATGAGCTCTTTTAACTCTTTTAGAAGTATAGTCGTAAAACCTTTAAGCATAACCTACCACCTTAGCGAAAACTTCTTCCAAATTCTCACTCTCAAATTTAGCCTTCAAATCCTTAGGCTTACCCTCAATCGCAATTTTACCCTTATTTACAAACGAAACACGATCACAGAGATATTCTACCTCAAGCATATTATGACTACTCAAAATCACCGTTATACCATAATCCTTCACATACCGCTTAATAATCTCCCTAACATGATACGCATTTAAAACATCAAGACCACTCGCAGGCTCATCAAGCACCGCAAGCTTAGGATGAGTCATTAAAGCACGCGCAATTAACAACCGACGCTTCATACCCTTACTATACGTCTTCGCCTTATCCTTAAGACGAATACCAAGACCACTAAGCTCAGCCGCTTCATCCACCATACTCTTAACATCACGATCTCCCTTCTGATAACACTTAGCCATAAAATTAAGATACTCATAACCCGTCAAATTAGGATAAGCCCCAGACTCCTCAGGCAAATAACTCAAAATCTCCCTAATCTCCGAAGCCTTAGATACAACATCTAACCCAAAAATATCCACATTACCAGACGAAGGCAAAATAAGCGTACAAATAGTCCTCAAAGTCGTAGTCTTACCCGCACCATTTGGACCAATTAACCCATAAATCTCTCCAGCATTAACAGTAAAACTCAAACAATCTAAAGCCCTAACATTACCAAACTGCTTAACTAACGCTTTAGCATCAACAGCAAGAACCAAACCTAAAAGCACCTAACAAAAAACTGTTTTTGCACAATATAAATTAATCTACCATAAATTACCAACTACCATTAAAACTTCCATTAAACAGCAACATAACTTTCCATTAACTACATGTTTTGCCCTGTTTCTAAGCTGATTATTTATGACCTCTGATACTAATCTGCGAAAACATTACTATACAGTTAACTAAAAATTGATTTGCTAAATTTGCCTAGATAACTTGAAGTTTAACTGACAATTACAAACTTTAAACTTGAAAATCTGCAAAAAATAAAGAAATCAAATAATGCTAAGTTATGTGTACATTTTTAGTTAATGATGTTGAAATGTTACGTTCAATGGCTCGTTTACGAGTATTGATTTCTGAGTATAGTTCTTGATGTCCTTTACTTTTCACTGCTTCATATGCTTCTATACTTGCTTTTCTTGCTCTAAGCTGGTTTACTTGATCTTCAAAAGTGGAAATATTTTGTTTAATTTCACCCATATGCGTAGAAGCTAAAAGCTGCCTTTTTTGAGCTGATAGACTTTTACATTTCTCCTGAGCACTATCTAACAAATTTTTACTTAAAATTTCTACACTAGACTGTTCCGCTTTTCGAGCTTTATCTGTTTTAAGCTTCAATTTATCATCTTTTAACATAACACACAGTTTTTCAAGCGTCTGCTTCAAAATAGGATACCCTAACTCTTCAATTTTTAACGCCTCCACTGGATCCTCTAAGTATATGTTAATCATACGTAACTCATCAGGCGTCACACCGCCTCCTCCGCCAAAAGTTGCCAAGGCTTGCATTTTTATGAATGGCTTTTGTAGATGTCTAAGTGTGTTTTTCAAATCATTATTTAAGGTTACAATTTCGTTTGTGATGAGATTTAGCTGATCAATTGGACCTGCAGCTTTCAGCTCCCCCGTTCTTTGCTCTAACTCTGTAATTTTCTGTTCAACAGGCAAACGTTCATTTTTCACATTTTCAATTTCTACTTTTAAATTTGACAGTTTAACCTCTAAATTCTGCAGGTCATTTACCATCTGTACAGTTTCCTGCAAAGTCTTTGTTTTCACATACTCTTTAGTAACAAACTCATTCATCATGCCAAAAGTCTGTTTTGATTTCTCATAAACAGCCAAAAATTTTCTTCTATCCATAATAAAGAATGGTGAAATCTTGGGAAACCAGTTTCTAACGTCAACTTCAGTGACAATAAGTGTTTTTTGTGCTTCAATATTATATTTACTTAACGCGTCATATGTCACTTGTTCAGGTGATGGAAGCTTTGCAAGTCTTTCAATAAATATGTCTGCTAACTTGTTTAAAGCACGCGCGCGATTATAGATGTTAGTGTTACGTTTCTCTATTTCTTTTGTGCTATTCTCTAAAAGAACTTTGCAAACATCATTTAACGTTACAATGGCATGATTTGTTTCATCCCGAAACTTTTTCGCCTGCGCCTGAACAGGACTAAGCGTTGTACTTGTTTCTTTCTCCAACCACTCTTTTAGAGCTATTGCCGATAGCTGTAACGTTTCCGCCAAAGCGATTCACCATGAATTAATTAACTGATAATTATGACTGTGTTAGTTATATATATCATTATACAGTCTTATGGACTCATTTTTAAACATGCAGCATGTACTTATTTTTGGGTAACTACTCTTAAATAGGTAAAAATAGATTGCTATGCAGAACAAAATTGAACACAAAAAAACTAGCATTTACAATAATGATGGGTGCCCTTGGAAGTTGTCTGTTTCTTATAAGCCAAATAGGGCAAATAATTCCCGGCGCAGTAGCTATAGACCTTTCTCTACTTGCAGTATTTATAGCAGGTATCTATGCCGGACCAAAATCCGGATTTTTTACAGGATTAATAGCTGGTATACTGCCAGGAATACTATTTGGACCAATGGGAACCGGAGGCGCATTAGGATTAATTGCACTCCCCCTCGGAAAAAGCTTTACAGGCTTAACCATAGGTCTACTCGCAAACGGCTTTAAAATACATAGCATAGATAAAAACGTACATAGAGCAATACTAGGCATACCTACAACATTACTTGCATACATACCTGAAGGTGTATTTACCTGCGTTTACTTCATAGCATTACTCCCACTCTTCCTAGACATAACAATCGCAAACGCTATAGTGGTCACAATTATGACTAAAGCAGTAATCGAAGTTGCCGCAATGAGCATAATAATAGCTATATTACTATATAATAAACCCTTTAACAAATTTATAGCTGCATACTTTGACCAAACAACAAAAAACCAATCAATTAATCAATAACAAATATTTTCTATTTTTTTCAAAAAAATAAAAAGTGGTTTAAAATCCTAAAGATTCTAAGAGTACTTCTGGATTGATTTTACCTGCTTTAAATGTTCGACCAGTTTTTACGTTATTTATTATTATAACTGCTGGTGCAAACAAATTGTGATCTATTTTGTAGAAGTCTTTATCGGCTTCGCGGAAGATTTGTAGAAATGGTTTGCCGTAATCTTTGGACATCATGGATGGTGTTTGGTTAACAATTTCTTGTAGTTTTGCTTCATCATCGTATTCGACTGCGCAAAAGACGGTTCCTCCATAGAGAATAGCATCGTTTGTGCGTGCCATTGCTGCTTCAAAATCTGGACCTGAGGGACAAATGGGTGCATAGCCTATTGCGTATTTGATGCATTTGGGATCTAGCCCTACAGTTTTTAGTTTATGTATGCCTACTTCGACTACGCGGCCTGTAACTTGAGTTAATCCTGCGATGCTAGCTGTTGGAGCAACTGCTATGATTAAATTTTCAGGAGCTATATTGCATGCTTTTGTAACTTTTTCAATTAGTATATCTGTTGGTAGTTGATTGCTTTCTAAAACTATAACTGCTTTGTCGCATGAATCTGTGTAGTTAATTTCTTCGTAAATTTCTTTAGGTTTAAGAGCTATCGCGCGTGCTGGACCTGAGCCTATGGCGATATTTTCTTCTTCTTTTATACGCCAACCAGCGAATTGGGAACCTAAACATGCTATGGCTGGAAAATCAGTAGTAACTGTAACTGAGGGGAAGTCGATTTCGCCGTATGATTTAAAGCTGATGTCAACTTTTCCAGCTGATCCAAGGCAGAGTTCTGTTAAAATTTTTCCCGCTTCAAAACCTCCGGGGGCTTTAACTCCTGCATCTATACTGATGGCTCCTGTGGTGGATTTTGATACAGCTACACCATATAATTCTGGGTTGTCTAAAAGTTTTTGAGCTGTTTTATAGGCTAACTGATTTACGCTAAACGCTTTCATATTAAATACACCGTTAAACTATTGTCTATATATTAACAGGCTGATTTAAACATACACTTAACATAATTGTAA
>JAITBW010000086.1 GCA_031283385.1 Nitrososphaerota archaeon | reverse complement strand
TCTGATTTGAAAAAGAAAAAAGGGGTTACGGGATTGGAGATTTCGCCAAAGCAAGCTATACGGGTAGGTAAAGCTCACGTTATTCATCGCAAAATTTGTTATTTAACAAGTTTTTAGGGTGTATTAGTGCGGTGTCCTTCTCCGTATTGGTATGGTCTGTTTAGGTTTTTTTCTAGTTTCTTTTTGAATGTTTCATCCATGTTTGTGTTTGGGCAGGCAAGTCGGCTGGCGTCTAGGAGGTAAAATATTACGTCTATTATTTCTTCAGCGAATTTTTCTTCTGGGAGACCTTTTTTCCATGCATCACTAGCTTCGCCGAGTTCTATAAATGCGAAAAGTAGTTTTTTAGGTATATCTTCGGGGTTATTGTAGAATCCTTTAGTTATGACTAGTGTCTCGATTTCTTTTTTCATTTCTTCAAGTTGCATAGGCTTGTAACTCTTAAGCAGAGAATTGTGTTTAGAGTATTTAAAGTAGTAAATATGTGCATTGATATTTTTTCCCGTAAGCCATAAGAAAGAGTGTGCTTTATATTTCCTTGATATGTATGAATAAACCCGTAGCGGTGTTGCTGGCTCTTTTTTTGTTGCTATCTGTTATTGTTATCCAGTGTCCTACGGTTGTTACTGCTCAGGGTTCTGATATTATTAGAATTAAAGAGGATGGATCAGTTACAGGTACTGATAAAATTCAGCGTAATGGTATGGTGTATACTTTAACTGGTGATTTATCTGGGTCTGTTGGTCAGGGTGAGGCGTTTATTTTCGTGGAGCGAAGTGATATAGTTTTTAATGGTGCCGGTTATACTCTTCAGGGTTCTGGTTCGGGTTCCGGTATCTGTTTGTTAAGATGTCAGAATGTTACTGTTGAGAATTTTATTATTCGTGGTTTTAGTAGGGGGATAGATTTTTGGGCTGTTGAGAATTTGCCGTCTGATTCTCATTATTTAAGTGGGTCTTCGGCGTTGGGTAATAAGATTGTTAATAATAAAATTGAGGCTAGTAGTGGTGTGGATGATGGTGGTAGGACTAGGGATGTTGGGTGGTGTATTTATCTTAATGCTGCTTTTCAGACGGTGATTTCTGGTAATGTTTTTACTTCTCAGAATCCTCAGGGTGGTGTTTATTTGGGTAATTTGACGCGTAATACTAGTTTGAATAATAATAATTTTCTTGGTTGCCGAATTTTTAGTCTGTTTTCTAATCATACTGTTGCGTCTGGTAATGCTGTTGATGGAAAGCCCTTGATTTATCTTGACAGTAAGTCTGATCAGGTTATTGATGATGCGGGGCTTGTTTATCTTTTTAACTGTAGTAATATAGTGGTAAAGCGTGTTGAGCCTCTGTATGATTACGCAGCTGCTATACAGTTAGTTGATACTGTAAAAAGTGACATATCTAATAACAGTGGAAATGTTCTTCTAGTTAATTCAAAGCAAAACAGTGTACATAACAACAAGTTAACCTCCCTAACGCTTGACGCTAGCTCCTACAATAAAGTGTTTGATAATCTTATATCTGGTTCTAGTGTATGTGTAAAGTTGTATGGGGATTCAAATTTTAACTCGATATATAACAATGCTCTCTTAGATACCATATACTCCGTTGATGTTGAAAGCCTGCATGCTGCAGGATCTGAAACGGCCGCTATACAGTTAGGTGACCCACAATTTGGCGGAGTTTTCAACAACAATTTAAATAATAACACCATTATTAATCATGACTGCGCTGTAAATTTCAGTCTAAGCTCAAATAACACTATAGCTGGCAATTTACTTAAAGACTGCCACACCGGCGTGCTACTAGGTGCATCACATTTCAATACTTTTACTGAAAACAATATAACCTCATGCCAATACGCCGTAGGCATACATACAGCGTCAAGTAATAACACTTTTTACTACAACAATTTCATAAACAACACCGTGCAATGTACCGAATTGCATTTTATATCACTATTCCCTGACGGCGAAACATACTCTACAGGAAACACTTGGGATAACGGCACAATAGGCAACTATTGGAGCACATACACAGGCATAGACACAAATGGCGACGGAATAGGCGACACACCCTACCACATTTTCGAATACATGACAGACAATTACCCACTAATGACGTCCATACAAACATCAACAAACCTCCCACAATACGACACAACACCAACACCACCTATCCAGCAGCCATCTTTATTTAACAAAGACAACCTAACACGTATCCTAATAATAGGCGTAATAATAGGAGTCATAAGCGGCTTACTAATCTACTTTAGACGATTAATTTTCAGATAAGCAAACAAAAACTTTACATTTAAAATGATGATACATAACCTGTTTATCGTGTGAAGAAATATGAGCGACCCAGAATTAGTTCTGCTAAAACAAATCTCTGTTTTAACTAAAATTAGTGAAGTCGAAGATCAAAAAACGTTACGAAAATTGTTAATCGACGGAAAAGCCTACAGCCCACAAGAAGGCTACGTTGTCGCAACAAATACAGACAGCAACCTTTTAGCTGATGAGCCTCAAGTTCTTAATACCGATGCAAATGTTTGGGAGACAAGAACGCCAAAGCCTAAACATAAAGGTGACACGCCTATCCCTTACGAGTTTTGTTCATACACAAAATATGCCGAGTTACCCTCTGACATTTTACATGTAACCCGAGATGTCTCCTTTACTGAATGGATAACGCATGATGGCTATAAATACAAAAGAATCGCCGGCGGCGTAATGCGACGACCAATTAATTAATAATCTACTAGTAGTCATATATTTCAAAAACTCTTGTACTATAGGTGATACAAACGGCTTTACCCCCTAATAATGATGCTAATATAAATGCTCAAGATACTGACAATAACGCTAATGATATGGTTGTTACTCCTTGGGAAGTGAAGGGTAAAGTTGACTATGAACGGCTTATAAAAGACTTTGGCACTCAACCCTTAACGCCTCAAATTCTTAAGAGAATAGAAACTCGTACTGACAAGTTACATTTACAGCTTGACCGTAAAATTTTCTTCAGTCATCGTGATTTGGATACGGTTTTAGATCTCTATGATAAGGGTACAAAGTTTGTTCTCTACACCGGGAGGGGACCATCGGGACCTATTCATATTGGTCATCTTGTTCCCTGGATTTTTACTTTACATCTTCAACAAAAATTTAAAACACGTCTATATTTCCAAATAACTGATGATGAAAAATATCTTGTTAATGATGAGCGCAAGCTTGATGAAACAAGTAATTGGTCATATGAAAACGCTCTTGACTTTATTGCTCTTGGCTTCAAACCTGAAGACACCTATATCATATATGACACAAAAGACATTGACCTCTTATATGATATATCTCTTGAAGTAGCTAAGCGTATAACTTTTAGCACTGCCCGCAGCAGTTTTGGTTTCCAAGATAGCACTAACATAGGATGGGTATATTGGCCCGCTATACAAGCTGCTCCGTGTTTTATACATAAAAAACTTACTGGCGAAAACGTTCCCGCTCTTATTCCTGCAGCTATAGATCAAGACCCTTACTGGCGAGTAACTCGTGATGTCGCCCAAAAACTTGGTTACTATAAACCCGCTCAAATTCACTGCCGTTTCCTACCTGGACTTGGCACTGGCGGAAAAATGAGTGCGTCTATGCCTGAAACTAGTATATTTACCTTAGACACACCTGATGTTGTTAAAAAGAAGCTTTGGAGTGCCTTTACGGGTGGTAAGCCTACAGCGGCTGAGCAACGTAAAACAGGTGCTGACCCTACAATATGCAGCATTTTCCAATACTACTATTACCTATTCGAAGAAGACATTGCTAAATTAAAAGAACGCGAACACAAATGCCTCACAGGCGAAATGCTCTGCGGAGAATGCAAAAAAGACATAGCAGAACGCCTTAACAAGTTCCT